>JAITAN010000147.1 GCA_031284105.1 Treponema sp.
TTTTCATAGGCGTCAATCCGGGGAACACTCTTTCCGAGGCTCATCTTGCTTTCCTATCCATATTACAAAGAATAGGGTATTAAAAATAACAACACAAGATACAGGCGGGCCAAAGGGGAAGGCCGGGAAATAAAGGCGTGGCATGGTTCTGCAGAACTTTCGTAGAAGTTCTTGCGAATGAGGAAAATTAAATCAGAAAAATTGCCCGAATGTATTTTAATCAAAAAATGCGCGGTTCCTAGTTGACCATTCTTTATAAGGGGTTTACCTTATCCTTCAGTAGGCGTTAAAGGAAGGAGGGTGTAATTCCTCTGCTAGTCCGTAACTGTGATTGGGGATTCGTCAAAGGACGAACCTGTTCTGCCTCCGAGGGCCACTGGCTTGGCAACAAGCTGGGAAGGCCGGTAGAAGAGGGAGAGCCGTGAAGCAAAGGGCTTCGCTGCTCCGAACCCATAAGCCAGGATATTTTGACCCGTGCAACGCTGGAGTGTTTTCTATTGTTTTTCAGGTTTCAATGACAGGCATGAGGACTTTTCTATGTGCAATACTCATCAAATTTGCCTTTTGATTATACCCTGCTAGTCCCTTGAGGTATTGTAGTAATTTCGTTTTTTGGAGGATAGATTCATGGGTAAACGTATTATCTTTGCCTCACCCCGGATAGCGGAGGATTCCTCGGTGGATAGGAAACCCTCCCGGTACCCTGGACCTAGCCGGAAGGCTTATCCTGTAAAGGAGGCCCCAAAAAGCCTCATTCAACAGATTAAAGCCATAGAACAAGGTATTGTCCAAGTGCCTGCTGTTCGGCGGCTAGTTCCAGGAGCATATCCTCGCGCCAGTTGTCCAAGGTTTGGAAGATAAGTTTCCAATCGGGTCCGTCCTGAGAGGACTGTATTTTAGAAAAATTATATGATATTGACATTATTGTAGATATATTTGCATAATACCTTATATCTGTATAGGGTAGTTTCAAAATTCGGTTGGTATTGAAACCATCTTGAATATGAAACCAAGGAGGGGGAAAATGATTAATTCAGAAATGTTTCCAAACAAATTATCTATTTGTACTGTACGGTATTTGTTTATTTTGCTTCTTTTATGTATACTCTCACCCGTACTTACGGCACAAACCGGCGCCCGTTATGCACTTGTTATTGGAAATACAGAATACCAGCGTATCGAAAAACTAAAGAATACTGTAAATGATGCCAATGATGTGGCAAATGCGTTAAAAACGCTTGGTTATCAGGTTGATCTTAAATTAAACATCACTCGGCATCAAATGATTGATGCCATAGATGCTTATGCTGGAAAACTTTCAGCTAATACCAATAACGAGGGATTTTTCTGGTTTGCGGGACATGGTTTTCAGATACACGGAGAGAATTACCTTTTACCGGTTGATGTAACTGTGGAAAATGAACGCCGTGTAGAAGCAGATTCTTATTCTCTAAATGCTTTACTTAATTTGCTGAAGAATGCCCGGAACAAAGTAAACGTTGTTATCATTGATGCATGTCGGAACAATCCCTTTCCATCATCATTTCGCGGTGCTACACCACGCGGACTTACCGTTGTAAATGATATACCCAAAGACCTTTTTGTTATGTTTTCCACCGCACCTGATGATGTTGCTATTGACGGATCAGTGGGAAAACGGAACAGCCCTTTTGCAGAAGCATTTTTGAAGAATATGAATTCCGCAGAAGCGCTTCCTCTGATGGCGGTAGATATTATAAAGGATACAGCATCCTTCACTGACGGCAGACAACAACCGTATTACCGCGGCAGCATTTTAATCGATAAATATTATTCATTAAAAAAGAACAACCCATCCAATAGCGCGCCTGTTGTAACGGTACCGCAAATAATAGATCAGCCTATTACACTGGACTCTGCTGCAATGCGGGAACAGTTCAATGGCGACTGGATTGGGGATGATATAAGAATACAAATTATTGGCGGCGATAAGATTATACAGTATTTTAGGAATGAAGATGATACATGGTATCCTGTGGTACCTGAAAAGGAGTATTATCTTTACGATAGAAATAATTTAGTATATATTTGGTTAAATAAAGGCGGTGTTTGGTCGGAAACACAGGTTTTTAGTCTTTCAGCAATCAAGGAAGATGCTTTAAGCCTTGTATGGCAGAGACACGTTAATAATATTAGCAGCAATGAAGATAATGATGTATGGAATGTCAGAGACAGACAAACCTTATTCCTATCAAAAAATTCTGATATGTCTGGTATTACTAAACGAGTATCTTCTTCTAACAATCAAATAATAGATACACAATTCAAAGGTATCTGGATTGGTGAAATTACAATACGGGATGAGAATGGAGGATCAAGAATGATAAGTGTAAAGATTGATATTGCAAATAATAAAATCACCCAGTATTTTAAGGAAGATGATAACAATTGGTATATAGTTACACCTGATAAAGATAATTATGATTACGAGAGGAATAATATAGTATATAGCTGGGTAAACAAGGGAGGTATTTGGTCGGAAACACAGGTATATAGTCTTTCGGTCCTTAATAACAAAACACTTAATATAGTTTGGCTGCGTCATGTAAATAATCATCGTGATAATTCAATCAATAATACCTGGGATTTAACCGGCGAAGGCAAATTAATAAAACAATAAAATGTGAATCGCTCCACCCCCTTCCCCTGGAGTCTTGGGATATAGGTAAATTTTTGCTTGATTATGCAAAAAATTTTGATTTATGAACGAAATCCCACAAACTCCTGGGGATAGATAGACAATTATGGGTCCACCTTCTTTAGGGTTTCCGATGCTATCCAGGTAGAAGGGACAGCAGTGGAATTCCCCCGACTGACAGGAAGTTAAGCCTATAATCAAAGAAGGAAGTATCATGGGAGAAAGAAGCGCTTTTACGAAAGCGTTTAAGGAACGGGCCGTGGAACTTGCCCGGAACACAATATACTTGCCTGTATTATATATAGTAGGTGCAATTTTATGAGGGAGAGGAAATTCTCGTTCTTCATGTATATTTACAATTATTCTCTTGCAAAAACAGTGAAAAAAATTATATTATAAATAAAGAATCCTCGGAGCAGAAAGCCGGGTATTTAAGATTTTTCTTTGAAATCTTTGCGTATGTGGGGAGAACAAACCCCTCACACCCCCAGTTTTCCACCTCAAGTGGCGGGTATTAAACTAAAATGAGGCTACGCCCTAATAAAAAGGCTTTCTCAACGGGTTTATCGGCAAACTGAAGGTTCAATCTGAAGTTTGAGGAAAGCAATGAACCTTCCTTAAGATGAAGGTGAGTTCGGAAATTATGTAACGGTGAGGTCTTATTACTATTTTATTGCCAATGCTGCCGGTATTAGACCTCGCTTCAAATAAGTTGGTTTAAAATCAGTTACTGTGAGATCAGAGTAAATGAGGCGTAAAAATGCCGTTTATAACGCAAAGCTCCATACGAGAAGTCATCGATAAGATGGATGCCGTGGCGGTTGTGGGCGATTATGTACGCCTTGAGAACCGGAGCGGACGTTTTATGGGGATATGTCCCTTTCATAAAGAAAAGACGCCGTCTTTTTCGGTGAATCCCGATCTTAAACTCTACCACTGCTTCGGCTGCGGCAAGGGCGGTACCGTGCTGAATTTCGTCATGGAGATGGATAAGCTTAGCTTTCCGGAAGCGGTAGAGAGCCTTGCCAAACGATTTGGCGTTGTACTCCAATACGAAGCTGGCGGCGATACGGAAATCGATAAGAACGCATCGAAAACCGAAGCTCTTTTCGAGTTGTATGCCCGCGTTGCGGGCAGCTTTCATTATCTGCTTACCCAAACGCCTCTGGGCGGACCGGCCCTTGCCTATGTGCTATCTCGCGGCATTTCTCATGAAATGGTGGAAAAATTCAAACTGGGTTATGCGCCTACCGATAGGTATTGGCTGTACGGGTTTCTCTCAAAAAAAGGGTATTCCGAAGAATTTCTGGCCGTCTCCGCTCTTTTTGCGCAAAAATACCCTCGAATGAGTTTTTTCGCCGACAGGCTCATCTTTCCCATAAATGACCGGCAGGGACGTACGGTAGCCTTCGGCGGCAGACTTCTTTCCGGCAATGGACCAAAGTACCTTAATACACCGGAGTCTGTTGTGTATAAAAAGGGACAGACCCTCTTTGCCATAGACGCCGCTCTTCCCGAAATAAAAAAGACTCGGAAAGCCTATATCGCCGAGGGCTACATGGATGTGATAGCGCTGCACCAGGCGGGCGTAACCAACGCGGTAGCGCCGCTTGGCACGGCGTTTACCGAAGAGCAGGCGCGGCTCCTCCGCCGGTTCGCGGATCGCGTCAGCCTTGTCTTTGATTCGGACAATGCGGGGCAAGCCGCTGCTGTAAAGGCGATCCTTACCTGTAGGCGGAATGGGCTTACCGCGAATGTCGTGGTACCGGACAAAACCGCGCTGATGAGCATGAACAGCCGGAGGGTAGCCGGCGATGGTATTGAGGATACCTTAAAAAGAGTTATAAAAATGAAGGATCCTGCCGATATCTTGAAAGAATTCGGGAAGGAAGTATTGAAAAATTCCGTGAAAAGCGATATACTTGACTTTGATTATCTTATTGCCCGCTGTAAGGAAGTTTATGATACAAACGAGTCTGAAGGAAAGGTTAAGGCTGCCGCTTTTGTTTTTCCGTATCTGGAAGCCTTGGATTCAGACGTTGTTCGGGATACCGTGCTGGGACAGCTTGCTGATGCTCTGCGTGTGGATCGTGAAGCGGTGAGGAACGATTATAATAAGAGGCGGACAAGCGCATCGTTTGCGCGTAATGCCGCGACGGGAAATTCCCAAGATCAACAACCTCACCGTGTTACGGGTATACGCATGAATGACGAGCTTTTTTTGCTTGCGGTGGCGGCGGTAAACGATAGTCTCTATCCCCAATTTCGGGCGCGGATCTCGATAAAGGAGATCGATGACCCTGCCGCAAAGGATGTTTTTATTGCATTAGAGGATTGTTTTGTTCACGATGAAACAGGACTGGACGCCCTTTTGCCGCGTATAGATTCGGAGAACGTACGGAAATTTATTGTTGAACGAGGCGCCTCCAAGGAATTTTCATCGAATCCAAAACAACTCATCTCTGACGGCATAAAAAGGATAAAACAGAAACGGATTGAACGCAGATTGGCTAACATTGTAACGGAACTTCGCCTTATAGAAAGTAGCCAGAATAAGGATGAAAACATCTATCGCTCCGCAGCGCTTTATGAGGAATTACTCCTTGAAAAGATACATGTTGATGCCGAACTGCGTAAACTAAAGGAAAATAAAGAATGACGGAAACAAGAGAAGATGTAGCGCTTGATCCTGCAGTTATAAAACTGATTGAACATGCAAAAGAAAAGAAAGTCCTCTCGTATGAGGAGCTTTCCGATTATTTGCCCGAATACATCACCAATACCGAAAAAATCGAGGAAGTGTGGGCGCTTTTGCAGAAGAACAACGTACAGCTTATTGAAGACGAACCTTTAACCGATGATGAGACCGAAGAAGAAATAGAAAAAAACCAGAATTCCGAAAAGAAGCGTATGGTAACAACCACCGGTAAGGAGTCCGCTGTCGATGACCCGATAAAACTGTACTTACGGGAGATCGGGAGGGAAAACCTTTTAACCGCGGAACAGGAAATCGAACTTTCCAAGCTGATGGAAGACGGAAAAAATATCATCCAGAACGTTGTCAAGAAATCGGGTCTCATTATAGGCGAATTTTATCAGATTGGCGAGAAGGCTTTTACAAGAAAAGATTTTAAGGAGATGAACCTTTCCAAGAAGGAAATGACCGAACACCAGAGTGAACACCGCAGGCTCAATCAGTTCTACAAAGAAACGCTTAAAGCCATTTTTCCGGATATAAAGGCGTATATGGAGATGAAGCGGCGTACCATAAACCGGGGTGGAAACCTTTTCGAAAACAGGGAGCTTGCCGCGCTCCGTGCCAAAATTATGTCGGTTATTGATAAAGCGGAGATTCATCCTGAAGAAATTCTGAGTTTTTCTGAAAAATTTATTCTCGCCTCTAAGAAGATCAAACGATATAAGAAGGAGCAAGAACGGCTTGAAAAATACCTGTGCGTTAGCTCCATGAGAGAATTACGCAGCTTGGGCAGAGGGATCGCTGTGCGGGAGCAGCGGGAGCGTATTGAGGCGGCGCTTGGGCTTTCCGCAGACGAGATCAAGGAGAATATACGCCTGATTCAGCTTACGGAAAAGAAATTGCTCCAGATGAATGCCGAGTTTGAGGAGGCTATCGATAATATTAACGCTATGGCAAGAGAGATCAACCGTGGACGTGTTATGCTGAAAAACGCTAAAGACAGGCTCATCAAGGCGAATTTACGGCTTGTGGTGTCCATCGCCAAGAAGTACACGAATCGCGGATTGCACTTTTTCGATCTGGTGCAGGAGGGTAACATAGGACTTATCAAAGCGGTTGAAAAGTTTGAATACCAGAAGGGCTTCAAGTTCTCAACGTACGCGACATGGTGGATTCGCCAGGCTATAACCCGTTCCATTTCGGATCAGGCGCGTACGATCCGAGTGCCGGTTCACATGATCGAGCAGATCAACAAGGTGGTGCGCGAGTCCCGGCAGCTCATGCAAGTGTTGGGCAGAGATCCTTCTGATGACGAGATCGCGGAAAAACTCGGTTGGACGAGCCAAAAAGTGAAAAGTGTGAAGAACGTTGCCCGCGAACCGATTTCCCTTGAAACGCCTATCGGCGAGGAAGATGATTCGCTTTTAGGAGACTTCATTGAAGACAAGGAAGCCGAGAATCCCGCGAATCGTACGGCGTTTGTGCTGCTGCAAGATCATCTTGCCGAAGTACTCAATACCCTGCCGCGCCGCGAGCGTGAGGTGCTTGAGATGCGTTTTGGTTTCGGTGACGGTTATTCCCTGACGCTTGAAGAAGTAGGGCTTTGCTTCAACGTTACCCGTGAGCGTATCCGGCAGATCGAGGCGAAGGCGTTGAGGAGATTGAGGAATCCGCGCTTGAGTAACAAGATTAAAGATTATTTGGATCATTTAAATTAGAGGAGAAAATATGGTAATGGATGACATTTTTGACAAGCTGCGCAGGTTGCAGGATATACTGTCAAAAAAGATTGAGTTGGAGCAGGCGATTGAGGAGAGTCCCAAAATTTTGATCGCTCAGGAAGAGGTTTCAGCCCGCTACAAAAAAAGTTTTATTGAGAGGAACCAAGAATATGAAAAGATAAGGGCTACGGTAGGCGAATTTCGTAATCTGCTTTTTGAGGCAGAAAGCACCCGTGAACGGGCGGAAAGAAATATCGGTTCCGCCGAAACGTTTAATATGCGGGAATATGAAATTCTGGATAAGGAACGCCGAGATTCCGCGGAAAAAGAGCAGCAGTACCGTAAGGATGTACAGCGGGAAGAGCGTATTCTTTCTGATCTGAATGAAGAGATCAAACGGCTCACCGGTCTCATTGAGATGCAGGAGTCGGAGTTATCGGAACGTAGGAAGAGCATTGATGAAAATGTGTCCGCGAAAAAGTCCTTGCTGGGTGAACTTGAGGCGCAGGAGAAAGAAATTTCTTCCGGTCTTGACAAGGAATTGCTCTTCAAATTCGACCGTATCATCAGGCATAAGATGGGAAAAGGTATTGTCGCCATCAAGGGCGGCGTGTGTACCGGATGCCACATGATACTGCCTGCCCAGTTTGCCAACCGTGTGCATGAGGGCGAGGAAGTTGTTTTCTGTCCGTATTGTTCACGTATTCTCTTTTATGAAGAATCCGATCAGGAGATTGAGGAGGAAGACTACTTTGACAATGATACTGCCGGCAGCCTTTCCGATCTTGAAGGGTTAGACGAAGAAGAGGAAGAAGAAGAGGAAGAAGAAGAAAAGATAAGCGTGGACTTCGACGAGTAAAATAAAAAATACAAGACTTTTCCAAAATGCGATCAATCTTGCCGGTTCGTACACCGTAGTTCGGGATGCATGGTGGTTTTGTCTTGAAGGAACGAATGAGCATACGGTAAATCAGACCGCCGCGGTGCAGCAGGAGTGTAGTAACGGCTGTTGCATTGAGGAAAGTCCGGGCTCTGCAGGGCATGATGCCGGGTAACGCCCGGGCAAGGCGCGTAACACGCGTCTTGACAGATAGCGCAACAGAAAGCAAACCGCCGGGTATTGCCAGTGTCGCTGGAAATACCCGGTAAGGGTGAAAGGGTGCGGTAAGAGCGCACCGCGGAACCGGTAACGGTTCCGGCACGGCAAGCCTCATCAGGAGCAAAGTTAAACAGCGCATGGACATGAATAACGTATTCATGTAATCGCGGATTGCCCGTCCGTTAAGCGCGGGTAGACTGCTGGAGATCATCCGCAAGGGTGATACCAGATAGATGGCGGTTTAGTACCGGTGAACCGGTATTAACAGAACCCGGCTTATGATTTACCGTTTTTTATCTTTTTTATCTAATAAACTACGTTCTTCAGACGATTTTGTCGGGGATAATTGCGATTGCGAAAATGTGTTGTGTGTTTACTGCTAGTGCCCGAGCGCCGCCGCTTTCTTTTAATCCGCATCCGGCTCTTTCCGCGCTTTGCGCCGCCATTCGGCAAGAAAACGCTCATACGCGGCAATGGTCGCGGACATTACAATATCCTGCACTTCTCCGCGTCCAAGCCAATTATCGCCGTCCAGTTTGTAGAGGCTTTCCAGTAGGGATTCGATCTCCTCAATCGTACAAGCGGTGGAGACGCGGCGGCGTTCAAGCCCCCGCATCTCCTGTTCAAAGGTTTTTTCGTATGTTAATTCACGCCAATCCACGTAAACTCCGGCTCATCGCAGCAAAAGGCGCGGGTTTACCGTAACACCGTTCTTGTACACGGTGAAATGCAGGTGGGGAGCGGTACTGCGTCCGGTACTGCCTACATCCCCGATCTGCTCTCCCGCGTTGATGTAGGCGCCCGTTTTGGTACGGAGAACGCTCATATGCGCATAAAGGGTACGGTAACCGCCCGAATGTCTAATGACTACATAGTTGCCGTAAGAATCACTCCAGCCCGCAAACGTTACCTGTCCAGCCATAGCGGCGCGTATCGGCGTACCCGTACGGGCGCTTATGTCCATACCGTTGTGGAATTCGCGAGAACCGCTGCCGAACGGATCGTAACGGTACCCGTACACGTCTGTAATGTAACCGCGGGCAGGCCACTGGAAGATATCCCCGTTAATTTCCTGCAACTCAAGGTTGTTTACCTTGATGCCGGGAATAAATACGCTTTTAGTTTCCGTTCCGAATTTTTCATTTATATCCATAAATAATTCATTTGCACTCTGTATAGAACCCGCAAAGGCTTGTAATTCCGGTTCCGAAGGAGGAATCCCCTGGTATTTTTTATTTTGGGAAAG
Source organism: Treponema sp. (assembly GCA_031284105.1). GTDB lineage: Bacteria > Spirochaetota > Spirochaetia > Treponematales > Breznakiellaceae > JAIRKH01. The sequence goes on from JAITAN010000147.1 coordinate 9,442, forward strand.
TCCTTTTATAAACTCGTTTAAGGTCGGCAGTTTTTTCTCCGTTTCTATTCTTTCAACTTTTACAAGCACGCCGTCCTGATTTGGAATTTTGATGACCTGCCCTATCTGCAATGTTCTGGCATTTGTTATATTATTTATCGATATGAGGGTTCCCTGTTCGAGCGCAAACCGCTGCGCGATTTCCCCAATCGTATCGCCTTTCTGAACCGTATAAGAAGTGTACAGCAGCATCTTCGGCTTGGAGAATTCTTCCGGTTCGATTTCGACCGCAGTCCCCGTTTCCATACCGATCTGCGTATCGGCGGCAACGGTAAGTCCAAGACCGCCGCGCGCTTCCATCACTTCCGCCTGCGGTTCAGACTTGATTACCGTACCTTTTTTAGGAAAAATCAACGCCGCTACACACGCTATGAGCGTACAGAGCAATCCTATTCTTAAAAAGGTGTTAAATCTCACCATCAAGCCGCGCTATCTCCTTTATACTTTGGAGAGGGGGTTCCTACGGTCCGGTTTACATAGGAACATTCCCTTGCCAATCAGAATATAGTATGCACGCTTCGTAAGCCGCCGCAGGCAATTCTACGACGGCCTGCTTTACCGGTGAAACTTAGGCTGATAGAACAAACTCTAACAATCCGGCGCTCTCTGATTCCACAGGCATCGGGTTCATGCGTCCGCATACATTTTCATTATTTGATAAATTTATCATCATCTATCATTCTTGTCAAGCGTACTTTTTTTTTTGTTTCCTTCGGTATGAAAAACTCGGCAATACTAACGGAAGATTCGGCAATACTAATGAGAAGTTCAGCCCGGTACCGAAAGGCTCGGCAATGGGGTCCCGTCAGATTTTTTGTGTAAATGCCGGCGGGCGCTCCGGTCTCAAATCCCGGGCTTCTTTTACTCCGAAAGCATATTTGTCTATATCTTTTCCCCGAAATATAGCTTCGGCGTTTTTTGAAGCTTTTGATAATAAATGACTAAGCCCCCATGTGCCGCCAAAAGTACGCGGAGCCATTTCAAATAGATACAAATATAAATTTCTGTCAATATAATTATTCCGTAAGTCAAAATAATCAGACAATGACAATATATTCTTTGCCGGCAGAACAGAAATAATATATTCATATTTATTGAATGGAAAAACTGATTGCAGCTCCTCAAGTTCCTGCTTAAAATTCTTCTCATCACTCAATTTGCTAATAAGCCGATCAAGTTCACAT
>JAITAN010000152.1 GCA_031284105.1 Treponema sp.
CTATTGGGCCGCGGGGCAAAGAAAACGGCGTATACCGGAAAGGAAACGAAGTTTCGTCCGGTTAATAGCTGTCTTCCACTTTCTCTAGGCTTTCCATACTATCTTGAAAAAGCACGAGCATTTGTTCTATGTTCGCCCGCGAGGAGTCTGATTGCTCTATCGTCTTCTTCAAGGTTTCCGAGATCTTGTCGTATTCCTGAAAGGTCTCTTGCAGGCGGGTTATATCGGCATCGACGACGATAAGCACCGTATGTTCTTGTTCGCTTAACGCCACAATCTTTTGTATCAGCGACTTTCCTTCTTTAACCTCATCTTTCATGCCGTTCATTTTCTGCGAAAGGCTCTCAATGTGCAGTATGAGCTGCTTGATGTTTTGCGAGATGGTTTCTATGGCGTCTTTGGTGGTCGCCGCGTGTTTACGGATCTCTTGGGCGACCACGGCAAAACCCTTGCCCGCGGCTCCCGCGTGCGCGGCTTCAATGGACGCATTGAGCGCGAGTATATTGGTCAACTCCGCAATATTATGGATAGCCGCAAGGTTATCGCCGCTAACCTTTGCAATGCCGTGCAGGGTATCGGTAAGCTGAAAAGAATCTTCAAACGTTTTATCAATACTGGTAAAGTTATGATTAACCGCTTCCGTATACTTTTGGTTGTCTTTGGACACGGCGATCAAGATTTCAGCGTTTTTCTGAAACGAAAGGTTGGTCTTTTTCATTATATCGGAGACGCGGGTAAATGCCTCGTGCAAATAGATAATGGTAGCGCTCAACAGATGGCTTCGAGAGATAATTTCAAACATTATTGTCTTGAACTTGCTGGATATATAATGAAACAGCCGCTTCATCTTGTGGCTAAACTTATCCTGTTTGGAAACAGGTCTTTGCGGCGCTGCCGTAAGGGGCGTATTCATGATTCAACCTCCAAAGAAAACAGCCGTAAGGCTTTGATTATGATGGGTAAGATATTCTTCCCCATAGGTATTAAAACCGGTAAAAGCAAGGTGCTCGAATACGCGGTTAAATTCCGCCGCTTTGTTCAGTTCTTGTATTTCCACATACCGCAGCACGCAGTTAAACAAGAGCGCTCCCTGTATGTTCGCCAGGTACTGCAGCGCATCTTCCAAAGATTTGCGGGCATGGGCGATGATGTCTCCCCGCCGCAAGAGGTGTACCTTCGTTTCTTCTTCTATTGAACAGTAAAACTGCAAACCTCTGTTGTCGATGACCGCATTTTGACTACGTACATAGACCGTATCTCCCAGAACAATACCGACCGGGTTCTTCGCGAAATGAACCGCGGTGAGCTTGCCCGCTTCTGAAACGCCGATAACTTTGGCGTAATACTCGGCCGCGTTCTGCCCTTCTATTTCCCACACGATCCGCTTAACCGGATCCGCCTTGGTGATGACGAAAGAGGTATCGGTTGGAAAACAATGCGCATAGTGATCGCAATAGAAGGGTATCTTCATTTTCATAACCATAACCGCCACCCCGTCATCGGAGCATAGTTCGTCCGCGCTTACCAGCGTTTTCGTGAATGTAAGCTCATCCGCGGCCGCGCCTCCTATCAGGTTCAGATTAAAACCCTTTTCCAGCGTAAACCGCTTGACTATTTCCTCGCCGCGGCACAGTCCGTCAAAAAACAGCAGACCCAAATAGGTATTCGGATAAAGGTTTCGGTACCCCATTTTCCGTTTTAACTCGGCTATAATCTTTTGAGCGGCAAGGACAGGATCCTGCTTTACTCCCCCTTGCAAGGCGATGAAGGTTTCCTCCACTTCGTCAGAAGACAGCGACATGGCTATCACGCCCTTTTCGGTCGCTCCGGTAGTACACCAGCCCCCTATCATGGAAGAGCCTATGCAGGCGGCGCGCGGGAAAGCCCGCTTGAACGCCTTGTGGGGTTCAAAACGCTCCAATTCAACAGAAAAGAAATAAACCACGGCCTTAACATTCGGCTGATCGATTTCTTTGGTAAGCCCGTCTATATCCCAATTACGGCGGAAGGCAACTTTTATACTCATAACATACTTCCTTTTTGAAAGTTGGCAAATATTAACAAAAGTATATGCTTTTTTGTGTTTATTTGTCAATATTTGTCTTTGGCGTATCCGCCGATTATGGCATACGGCTTGCTCATACGTGTTCATTCGACGGAGGTACCGTTCCGCTGCACAGTACATGCGTTCCGAAGCGGTTCAATTCCTATCTTTTTGACTTCATTGACAACGTTGCTTGGTAAGAATATAATGGAAACAGGAGTATATATGAAAAAGAAAATAGTTCTTGCGTATTCCGGCGGTCTTGATACCACCGTGATTATCCCCTGGCTTAAAGAAAACTACGATGCGGATATTATCGCCGTGTGCGTTGATGTCGGACAGGAAGCGGACTGGGAAACCATAAAACGCCGCGCCCTTGATACCGGCGCGGTCTCCTGCCATATCGCGGATGTTAAGCAAGAGTACGTCGAAGGCTATGTGTGGCCCGCGCTCAAAGCCAACGCCCTCTATGAAGACAAGTACCTGCTCGGTACATCCACGGCCCGCCCCCTTATCGCAAAGACCCTGGCGGACTATGCGCGGAAAGAGGGCGCGGCCGCCGTCGCGCACGGCGCAACCGGCAAGGGCAATGATCAGGTGCGCTTTGATCTGGGGATTATGACGTTTGCCCCGGATTTGGAAATCATCGCGCCGTGGCGGACATGGACTATCAAGAGCCGTGAAGAAGAAATCGAGTACCTTGAAAAGCGGCATATTCCGGTTCCCATGAAGAAAGCCGATTCCTACAGCCGGGACGACAACCTGTGGCATATTTCCCACGAGGGGCTTGAACTGGAAGATCCGTCAAATGAACCGCGGTACGACACCATGCTCAAGATGACCGTACCGCCGGAGCGCGCGCCGGATAAACCGGAATATGTTAAAATCGAATTCGACAAGGGCATTCCGGTTGCGGTAAACGGCGAGAAACTCAACGGCGTGTCTCTTATCGCCGCCCTGAACAAGACCGGCGGCGCGCACGGCGTAGGGCTTACCGATCTGGTGGAAAACCGCATAGTCGGCATGAAAAGCCGCGGCGTGTACGAGACGCCCGGCGGTAGTATCCTATATTACGCCCATCAGGAGCTGGAGCATATCTGCCTTGACCGCCAAACCTATGCGTTTAAGCAGCAGGTCGCCCAGAAAATGGGCGAAATCATTTATGGCGGATTGTGGTTTACCCCGTTGCGCGAGGCGCTTTCCGCGTTTGTCGACTCCACGCAGAACACCGTAACCGGCGCGGTTACGGTGAAACTCTATAAAGGCGCCATTTCTTCGGCAGGGGCTTCATCGCCGCATTCGCTCTACAATAGCGGCATAGCCAGTTTCACCACCGGCGATCTGTACGATCACGCGGACGCGAAAGGCTTTATCAGACTGTACGGGCTTCCGGTGCTGGTGCGCTCGCTGATGGAACAGGCAAAAAAGGATAGGTAAGCCGGTTTCAATAGGGGCGTTACCATACGGGAAAATTGGGACGCCCTCCTTTCAGAACGTCCGCGAATTACACGATATTCTTTTTTGTTGATAATTCGTGTAAATGAACATTCATTCGTGGGCTTCCTTTTTCAGAGGTCTGACCTATAAAATACATCATTGGAGCAGCCTCAATTCCGTCTTCAATGTTCTATCGTTTACTATAGAGACAATCCTTATAATCCCGTATTCCCTATGATAGGCTCCACTGTACTTCCACTCATGGGGCTTTCTTACAACTCCGGCTCTAACGGGGTTTTCGTCGATGTACTCATACACGGTCCAAAAGTCTTTCTCGTCCTTTATTACTCGTGAATAGAACCTATCTCCCCAGAAATGTCCGGTCTTGTGATGCATTTTGTTCCATCGAATTGCAAACACCATCTTAATCCATTTTAATATTTCAGATAGGCTCTCCCCTTCTTGAGGGGTGATAAGAAAATGGAAATGATTCGTCAT
>JAITAN010000237.1 GCA_031284105.1 Treponema sp.
TTTCATTATCGGTGCTTCCCGCTCCCCGCTTTCCAGCCGAAACATCATCGTCCGGGTTTTCATACCTTCTGGAAAAATGATGTAAACTACCATTTACTTGGTTCTAACTCAAACACTGCACGCAGTACCGGTAGCCGCGGTTATGGTATCACAGTAGTTGGAAATGATGTTTATGTGGTCGGAAATAGTTCTTTTCACAGAAATATCGGTAGTACCCCTGTTTATTGAAGGAATGGTATGGAGTACGAACTGGGAACAACAAGTGGCGCTTGTTCTGTACTTCCTATCATTTTGGACATGAAAGGTATACACATTATTTTGCTCCGGTCTACTGGAAAAATGAGTTCGGTATGAATTACCTACTTATTTGGAGGAACGGCTTATGAAAAGGCCGCTGCTTTGGCGGGCGATATGGGAAACTATGAACGCAATATTGCTGGATTGTTATGAAAATACGCAATGAACTAAAATGCAGGGGGAAAAGATCGAGGGGGTATGTATGACAAAAAAAGATATTCTATTATCTATAGCGGTTTTGGGTTAGCGTTTATAGTGTTTGAAAATAGAGTAACTAAAAGGTTACCTGACAGATAAGAATGAAATAGGAAGCGAGCGGATGAGATATTCTTTTCCGCTAACGCTTCACCGCAACCTCTACTCCGCCAGCGTTGCCAGCATTATCGCCTTAATGGTATGTTTGCGGTTTTCCGCTTGATCCCATGCGCGGCTTTGCGGTCCGTCAATCACATCCGCGGTAACTTCCTCCCCCTTCACAGCCGGAAGACAATGGAGGAAGATGGTATCCTTTCTGCCGGTCATGTCCATGAGCGTCCGGTTGATTTGATAGGCCTGTAACAGCGCACGCCGTTCTTCCTGCATTGCCTCCTCGCCCATTGATACCCACACGTCCGTATAAAGGGCGTCCGCGCCGGCGACGCCGGCAGCATCATCGCAAACGGTTATCTGCGCGCCGCTTTGCTTTGCCGCGTCTTCGCATGTTTTAAGCAACTCCGGAGTAGGGAATAGCGCCTTTGGGCTGATGATAGAAAAGTTGACGCCGAGTTTTGCAGAGATGACAAGGAGCGAACGGGCTACATTATTGCGTCCGTCTCCCACAAAGCACAGTTTTTTGTTCCTGCACTCACCAAAGTTTTCTTCTATAGTAAATATATCGGCAAGGGCTTGGGTGGGATGGAACGCATCCGTCAGTCCGTTGTACACAGGCACGCCTGAGTATACGGCCAACGTTTCCGCGGTTGATTGCTTAAAACCGCGGAATTGTATCGCGCTGAACATACGGCCCAGCACCCGCGCCGTGTCTTCGACAGACTCTTTTGCTCCAAGCTGAATATCCGCGGTTGAAAGAAATACGGGATGCCCGCCTTCCTCTCCGAATGCGGTCTCAAACGCACACCTCGTGCGGGTGGAACGTTTCTCAAAGAGCAAGGCAAGCGTTTTGCCCTTAAACCGCTCATGGACGGTATGTTTTTCGTGCTTTACTTGTTTTGACAAGTCCAAAAAATAGCGGATTTCATCCGGTGTGTAATCGAGCCATGTCAATAGCGACCTGCCCTTTAAGGTTTCCTGTATACTCATGGGGCAAGTATAAGAGATAGCGCGCTTTCTTTCAAGGGCGGCCCCCGCAGCGTTATTTTTTGTTATCCTTAAAAAATCCATTCTTCCAGTTGAAACGACTTATGTTTGGCAGGGGAGTCCCCTCTTTTGCCGAGGTCATTACGGTCCTGTAGTCCTTTTTTTTAAGCGCCGGACCGGAAAAATCAAGGATAAACCGCCCGAAGCCCGCTTCAGAGAGAAAGGGAATCTTATCGACAATGGAAAAAGGTATTTCGGGAACAACAAGAGATCCGCCGCCGCTACCGCCACCGGTACCGCCGGAGCCGGCTTTGTCCGGTTCCGTAATGAGCGAAAAATACTCGCCCTGAGTGACGCCGAAACGCGACCATCCGTAAAGAAGGCTCAGATCGTTTCTAATACGGAAAAGCGCAGGATAGGCAAAGACCGTTACAAAAACAGAGGAACGTTCCTGCCGTTCAAAGGTACGCTCAAGATTCTGCCGGTTGTTTTCAAGGGGAGAGACGATATAATCAACACCGAAATCCTGAACAAACGCAGCGGCAAACCGGTTAAAGGCGTACAAATAGGGTCCGGCTATAAGAGCCGCGCCGGAATTCCGAAAAAGTGAAACATGAGCCGGATTATTGATCTCAAATGTACGGTAGCCTTCCCGGCAAAGGCGAGGTATTGACTCGGCAAAGGAAACTTCCAGCGCTTGCGGAAAGTACGGCTCAAGAACGAGGATAGTATCGTCGGCATGAAACGGGAGGGGCGGCTTCTGCTTATTGGTCATACTCAAAAGATAGGCAAGGGTACGCGTGTTCAACGTCAGCAGTACCTTTACGGGTTTTATGGACTGGACCGCATACAGATCGTCCGTATGGGAAACCGCCGCATAAAGACCTTCCGGCATACTTTTTGTTTTTTTGACATATTTAGTACTTTTTTCGCTTTTAACGCTTTTCTCTATTTTTGCATTGTTTGCGCTGTTACCGGTATGCCTGCGCGCCATAAGATCGACAAGCGGAGCCTTTTCGTATCCGGGACCATGTCCGATTCGAATGATCGGCGGGTGGTAACGCTTCGTCTTTTCCGTTGTCTGTATAAGGAATACGTCATCCCCAACCGTGAAATCTCGCGGGATCGACACCCACATCCCGGAATCGGCGCGTTCAACTTCAACCGATAGGAGCTTGTACGAAATTCGCCGGCAATCATCGGCGCTATGGATACGAATCAAGTCGCCTTCAGACACGGGTATGTCCCCGCGTGCAATGAGTCCTTGATATTCATTTTCTTTTTTTCTGAGTTTGAGGATTTTCCCCAACGCCATACCGGTACCGCCGGTTTGACGGGGATTGAGAAAAGAAAGCGCCGTATGCGAATCATAATGAAAAACGGTTTTCTTACGGGCAAAATCATACCGGAGAATTTGTTTACCCTGTTCGACCGCATCGGCTATCTGCTCGTCGCTTCCCCCTAGAGCATCAATCACCGTACGATACGCGCTCACCACCGTTCCGGTATAACCCGCACTTTTCATGCGCCCCTCGATCTTGAAAGCGTTGATGCCCGTGTCCGCCAAAATCGGAATGTGTTCGATTAACTGCAAATCCGCGGGGCTGAAAAAGTACCCCTCTTCGGAAGCGCCTGCCGCCGCGTCGTCCGCTGCACGGTAAAGCCGCCTGCACGCCTGCGTACACATGCCGCGGTTTGCGGATCTCCCTCCCAGAAAGCTGGAAAACAGGCATAAACCCGATTCGCTTATGCAGAGCGCGCCGTGAACAAAGACCTCAAGCTCCGAGCTGGTTTTGGAACGCAGTTCCTTAATCTCATCAAGGGCAAGCTCCCGCGCAAGGACAACCCGTGAAATGCCGCTCCGTGAAAGAACGTTCACGCCGCCGCTGCTTGCTATATTCATTTGGGTGGAGGCGTGCAGTTTCAGTGAAGGGAAGTACTGCCGCGCCATATACACCGCGCCGAAATCCTGTACAATAAGACCATCGGGTCCTATACGGGACAGGTACTTGAGAAGCTGGTACATTCGATCCGCTTCCCGTTGTTCAAACACCGTGTTCACGGTGATGTAACACCGTCTTCCCATCCGATGCAGCATACGGATACCGGCTTCTACTTGAGCATAGGTGAAATTTGCTGCTCTCATGCGTGCGTTAAAATCTTTCACGCCTAAGTATACAGCGTCCGCGCCGGCTCTTATAGCCGCATCAAGCGCTTCGTCTGAACCGGCGGGCGCCAATAATTCTATTGTATTCATATTTTACCCCCACATTTTAAGTATCCTATTATATATACAAAAGATATTTTGCCTATACTGAAGCGGATGAAAACTGAACCTCCCCCGCTTGAAAGGACAGGAAGGTAAGCCTATGATCAAAGAAGGAAGAATCATGGGAGAAAGAAGAGTTTTTACGAAAGAGTTTAAGGAACGGGCGGTGGAACTTGCCCG
>JAITAN010000012.1 GCA_031284105.1 Treponema sp.
AAATTTCAAGTCAATAGTTTTAACTATCAAGTCAATAGTTTTAAATTTCAAGTCAATAGTTTTAAATTTCAAGTCAATAGTTTTAAATTTCAAGTCAATAGTTTTAAATTTCAAGTCAATAGTTTTAACTGGCGAGTCAATAGTTACAACTATCATTACCGGCCGCGGGATTGGCGCGGGAAGGTCTGATCCGCCCTGTCCCATGCAGGTATACGTCTGGGGATATGCGCGCTAATTTTTTAAGAAGAGTGTATACCGTTCATGGGCGGCGGCAGCCGATGCTTTTTCGCTAAACCTGTGCGGAAATGGAGAAAGATTGAGGGAAACAACACATGTGCCGCACCAGGCGGTCAAGGATGTATGGTTTATCTCTTGGTATAAGAATGTCGGGAAACCAAGCGGGTTTCTTACTCGCCCTATCGCTTTCACGTTAATCGCCGTCAAAAGGAAGGTAGAACCGGCAAGGGTTCCCTGTGCGCCGGCAAGAGTTCCCATTTTGACTATATGAACGCCGGTTCCAAAACCGGCTGCTTTGACGCCGGATATTGCGGTTTCTCATTTCAGGGCCGCGATTCTACGCGCTTCTTTTTACAATCTTTTCACCGTCTTGCACAATTTCACTCTTATTATATACTATAATATATGGATCAGCAGCATAACAGCGCGGCCTTTTCTTATTTTGAATATGCCGGTATGGACGCGCGCTTTGGAGAGAAATCTCTTGATGAATATTTCAACCCTATCTTGTCCGGTTTTTATCCGGATCCGAGTATCTGCCGTAAAGGAAACGATTTTTTCCTGACGCTTTCTTCTTTCAGTTACTATCCAGGCGTACCGATCTTTCATTCCAAAGATTTGATCCATTGGAAATCGCTGGGACACGTACTGAACAGACCGTCTCAGCTCAACCTTGACGGCATTAGGTTAAACGGGGGCGTCTATGCGCCCGCAATAGCGTACAACCCTCATAACGATACGTTTTACCTTATTACCACCTGCGTCGACGGCATCGGTACTTTCATCGTAAAGACGAAAGACCCTTTTGAAGAGCGGCGCTGGACCGATCCGATCCCGCTGCCCCATGTGGGCGGTATCGATCCTTCCCTTTTCTTTGATGACGATGGAGCCGCGTATATCGTGCATAATGACGAGCCGGAAGGAACGCCGGAATGGGCGGGACACCGCGCCGTCTGGATACATGCGTTTGATGCCGCAACCGATACGACATTTGGCGAAAGAAAGGCGATTCTGGACGGGGGCGTCGACCGCAGTAAAAAGCCCGTTTGGATTGAGGGACCGCACCTTTACAAGATCCGCGGGTCGTATTTCCTCATGGCTGCCGAGGGAGGAACAAGCGTGAACCATTCGGAGGTGATCCTTCGGGCGGATGCGGTGAATGGTCCGTATACGCCGTTCGGCAGGAACCCCATATTGACGCAGCGGGATGCGCCGGAACCGCGCGCGGACCGCGTAACCAGCGTGGGACATGCGGACCTCATTGAAACGCCGGAAGGCGAATGGTACGCGGTGTTCCTTGGATGCAGACCCTACGAGGGCAATTTCTACAATACCGGACGGGAGACATTCCTTCTGCCCGTAATGTGGCAAGACGGGTTTCCGGTTATTCTTGAACGGGGTACGCCGGTACCGGTTCGGGTGAAGAAGCCGCGGCTGCCGGACGCGGCCGGAGCGCATGACATGGGATCGGGCAACTTCCTCCGGCGGGACGATTTTTCCGCAAAACGATTAGGCTCCGAGTGGGTTATGCTGCGCACGCCCCGCGGCGAGCCGTGGTTCCGCCTTGATAATAAGCTGGTTCTCACGGTAACGGACGCAAGCATCTACGATGCCGGCAATCCCGCGTTTTTAGGCCGAAGGCAGCAGCATACCTGTTTTGAGGCGGAGACGGAGATGGTGTATACCCCGAAAGACCGGAACGAGATCGCCGGCATTGTGTGCTATCAGAACGAGGCAAATAATGTTGTATTCGGCAAAACCTTTCACGAGGGCAAACTCGCGGTAACGCTGACGCGGGCCGCGTTACCGCGCTCCGACAGGCGCACGGGAACGCAGGAGAAGAAACCGGTCGCCTTTGAGACGGTACCGCCCGAATTGGAAAACGCTCCGGTACGGCTCAAGGTGAGGGGAGACCGCGCGTTGTACAGCTTCTACCTGTCGTTTGATCGCAACGGACACTGGCTGCCCGTGGCCGAAAACCTTGACTGCCGCAATTTAAGCACGGAAAGCGCCGGCGGTTTTGTGGGCGTGATGATAGGGCCTTATGCCGGCCGTCAAAGAACATAACCGCGCTATGAAAGAAAAGAAACCCCTAACAACAGGAAAGGAGAAAATTCTTGATGTTTTTACCGGATCGGATGCGCCGGTTTCGGTAGCGGTGGTGGCATTGGGCTTTCTTGCCGGTACGCTGCTGATGCTCGCGGTAGGACGGAATCCGGCGGGTATGTATTCCGCCATCGTACAGGTGGTAACGGGCTGGGACATTAGGCGCAGCGTCCACAACGTGCGCTACATTGGCGAATGGATTGTCGCCTCTTTACCGCTGATCCTGTGCGGGTTTTCTATGGGCTTTGCCGCGAAGACCGGACTGTTCAACATCGGCGCGGAGGGGCAGTATATAGCCGGACTTACGGCAGCCCAGCTCGTGGCGCTTTTCGGTCCGCGGGTTCAGGTTCTGCATTGGGCTCTCGCCTGTCTTGCGGCTGTTGCCGCAGGCGGGGCGTGGGGCGGCATTTCGGGCTTTCTCAAGGCGAAGTTCAGCGTGTCTGAGGTGGTTTCCACCATCATGATGAATTACATCGCGTTTTACGCCTCCCGTTACGTTATGATGAAGGCGCCGGGCGCGAATACCTATAAAACGCCGAATTTCCCCGAAACAGCGCGCCTGTCAAGCCCTTTTCTTGAATCGATCACCAATGGGTCAAGGCTGAACTACGGGCTGTACCTCACCATAGCGGCGATGCTGATATACCGGGTCATCATGGACAAGACCAGCCTCGGCTATGCGATGAGGGCAACGGGTCTTAATAAGGAAGCCGCGCGCTATGGGGGTATCAATGTGAACGGCACTATAACGGCGGCCATGGCTATTGCCGGCGCTTTTGCGGGGCTTGCCGGCGCGACGGTATCGCTCGGCGTGTTTTCCTACGGACGTATTTTGTCCGAGCAGGAAGGCTACGGTTTTGACGGCATTGCGGTAGCCCTTGTGGGGAACAGTACGGCATTCGGCACCGCGCTGTCCGGACTTTTGTTCGGTATGCTCAAGTCCGCCCAACCCTTGATGCAGTCCCGCCAAATCCCCAAAGAAATCGCCTCCATCATTATGGGGTTGGTGGTTATTTTTATAAGCCTGCGCGCGGGCGTAAAACTCCTCATGGAATGGAGGGCGAAGACCGCTCTTTTAGCCCGCGGAAAACGACAAGGCGATATTCAAGGCGATATTCAAAAAAACGGCGAGGGGGCGATGGAATGACGATCATACTAAACATGCTTCCTTCGGTCCTGATGATTACTGCCCCGATCCTGATTGCGGCTACGGGCGGACTCATCTGCGAGCGCGCCGGCGTGGTAAACATCGCGCTGGAAGGGCTTATGTCCATAGGGGCCATGACCGCGGCCACGATCCATGTGCTGCTTGAAAGCGCCGTCGGCTTTTCCATTCCCCTTGCGCTGGTACTCGCCGCGTTTACCGGCTGCCTTTTCTCGCTCATCCACGCCTTCGCATCCATAAGCCTGAACGCGGATCAGGTGATTTCCGGTACGGGCATCAACCTCTTTGCCAACGGCATCACGGTTTTTTTCTGCCAGCTTCTTTTCCGCATGGACAGGACCATGAACCTCAAGCTGGGTATGCTTCCCGGTCCCGGCGGCGTCTATCCGACCGCGTGGATAGCGTTTGCCATTCTGGGCATAACGTGGTTTGTGCTTTACAAGCGTCCCATAGGCTTGCGTCTGCGGGCTGCGGGCGAACATCCCCAAGCGCTTGCATCCACAGGCGCGGACGTTATCACGCTGCGCTACGGCGCGGTACTTGTTTCGGGGCTGCTCGCCGGTCTTGCCGGCGGCTGCATCGTGCTTACGCAGGACATTCAGTTCACGGTATCGACCATCAACGGCAAGGGGTTTATTGCGCTTGCCGCGGTCTCCTTTGGACGCTGGATGCCGCTCGGCATACTCGGCTCCTCGTTCCTATTCGGGCTTTCATCCGCGCTTGCCGTGAACATCACGAACGTCAAAATGCTGCACGCGCTGCCTTCGGAATTTTTCAGCGCCCTGCCTTATATCATTACGCTCGTAACGCTGGTGCTGTTCAGCGGCAAGGATTACGCGCCGAGGGCAGCCGGTCAGCCGTTTGACAAGGGGGAACGTTGAGCCGTCGTCGGTATATAAACCCCGCCGGTACGCGGATACGGTACGGCAGACGTTTTTATACGCAAATATTCCCCGATGTATACCCCGTTACAGGGTTCGGCGGTTCAGCTTCTAGGTTAGGTCGGACCTCTGTGCAGGTTTCTTCAGAGGGTAATCACGATGTTATATTCAGCTTCATTGTTTCCGGCACTTTTGAACAATTTTTTACAACATTTTTTGCCCGCGTGCCGTTCAACGTTCCGGCTATACGAACCTGCGGCGGCATACTTGCGCCCATGTGATGCAGTAAGAAAAACCCTCCCGAGTGAATACGGAGGGCTTACAAGTCGGGGTTTTGCACGGCACGGAGGACCCTACAACATCGCTCAAACCATGGCGCACGGACGGATTACCACGGCCCAAACCGGACAACAAGTCGCCGATTTGATCGCCGAATATACCCGAAAGCAGCATCGTTGCGTTGCTTCTTGTTTCAGTAATTACACGAGCTGCCCCGCCTTGCAGCGTGCGGGGAAGCCCCCCATTGGTTATAATGGCAGCCATCGCCGGTCAATTACAAATTCCCCGGCATACTCTTCGGCGCAGATGCCGGTCATAGCCTCCCTGTTCAGCGGCGGTGAATTATCAAGCAGGGTGTTACGCAATTGCCCCATCGGTTTTGTCTCTATAATATGAAAATAACCGGTGAAACGCCGGCTTCTCCCGCCGGTTAAACAGTATATCACGAAGCGGAACATCGTTGAATAGACGCATACTTTCAGCCATAGGCTGTTCTAAACTTCGGCGTTGTACCGGGCGCCCTTATCACTTATTACCACAAGTTAACGACAATTTTCACCTTTTTTGCAAAAATAGTAGTGTCACTAACGAGGGAAAATAATAGAGCAAAAAACAAATGATTTTAATAGAAGCCCGCACCACACAAACCGAATACGGCATTTCCCCGGCAAAGGATAAAAGCGAATAACGGCGCGTTCCACCTGCTTGTTTCAGCGCCGTCGTCCACATATAGGTGATGGTCACCTTTCTTCAACTCTACGAGGGATTTTCAAAGGTCACTGTTATTTTCCCTTGTCACTAAGCCCCTATTATTATTCAAGAATATTTACAATTTGCAAAATAGTAGTTGACAAACCAAAACCTTGTGGTATAATATTGTTATGCAAGATTAGGAGCCGCCCGCAAAGGAGCGGCTCATATGTTGGATTTTGAATATGATTCTTGTCCTTGAAGCCAGTACCACTTCGGTGAAAGCTCTGCTTTTTGACCCCGGAAAAGCGGCGGTTGTTCGAATCGCGGCGGAGTCCTATTCCTATGCGGATACAGGAGGAGAATCCGGCACACAGAATGCGGATGCCGTCTTTGCCCGAATAATCAAACTGGGACGAGAACTGGCGGCAGGCTTCGAAATTGAGGCTCTGGCGCCGACCGGGACTTTCCACAGTATCCTTGTCTGCGACAAGACAATGAAGCCGGTTACGCCGGCCTTTACGTGGGAGTATACCGGGGCAAGGGCTACCGCGGCGGAGCTTCGTGCATCACCTGAGTATACGAAGAGGTATTATCACCGTTCCGGCTGCATGGTGCACGCCCTCTATCCCGCGTTTCAACTGTTACATTTGAAACGTCAGGAGTTTTGTTTTACCGATACCGTTATTTTTACTCAAAGCGGTTATAACTTTTGGAGGCTTACCGGCGAGCGTTGCGAAACAAAAAGCACGATTTCCGGTTCGGGTATGCTGAACATCCACAAACTGGAATATGACCGTGAATTATGCGCGGAAATCGGTATTACTGCCGGCCAGATGGGGCGCTTGGCGGATTATTACCAGACCGTCCCCCTGTCTGCGGAGGGAGCGGAACTGCTGGGGTTGAAGGCGGGTATTCCGGTGCTGCCCCCGTATCCTGACGGCGCCCTTAATCAGGTAGCCGCCGGCGCGCTGGTTCCCGATATTATGACCTGTTCCGTCGGCACGAGCGCGGCTCTGCGTTTGTCGGTCTCCCAGCCCCTTATTCCCGAAACGCCGAGCACCTGGTGTTACCGTTCTCCGGTATCGTGGATGATCGGGGCCGCTACCAACGGCGCCTGCAACTGTGTGGACTGGGCCAAAAACAATTTATTTCCTCATAATTCGTATGCGGAGGTAGAAAAAGAACCGGTTGATTTTTCGGCGATGCCCTTTTTCCTGCCCTTTCTTTTTGGAGAACGTTGTCCCGGGTGGATGGATTCAAGGCAGGGCGGGTTTTTCAGACTCCGCGCCGGGCATTCTGCAAAGGACATGTACTTTAGCGTTCTGGAAGGGATTTTGTTCAACCTTTACCAGTGTTTCGAGTCCCTTTGCGCCACAGCCGGCATTCCCCGCCATATTCAGTTGTCGGGGGGCATCCTCAATTCTTCGTCATGGAAGCGGATGTGCGCCGACATTTTTGGCCGGGAGATGGAATGCGCAAAAGTTTCTCAGGCCTCACTTTTGGGAGGGGCCGTCCTGGGAATGGCCGTTACGGGCTACCTTGAGGACCTCAAGTCTTACAAGGTAGAAATCCATGAAGTAATTACGCCGGATTTTGAAAAACACCGGCTTTTTGAAGAAAGATACCGGACTTACAAGGAATTGTACCGTTATGAAGCGGCTTCCTTATGCCCGGTGTAAGATCCGGTAATTCCGGCTTAGTATTGGTTTTATGAATGGGACTTGTAAAGGCTCATTCTAAAAAAATATAACTCATTTTTGGAGGTTTAGTATGAAACGGATTTTTGGCATGGCGTTTATCATGGCCCTGACGCTCACATTTGGCGTATGGGCGCGCGGCGGTTCACAGGCGCAGGAGTCTTCCCCGGCGCAGGGGTCTTCCCCGGCGGTCATTCACTTGAAGCTTTCCGGCGTAACGTCGGATTCGGCGAATCTCGCCGAAGTGCGCTTCAAGGAAATTGTGGAAAGGGAAAGCGGCGGTTCCATCATTGTGGATCTGTTCCCCCGGAATCAGCTTGGGGACGATCGCACCAATGTGGAAACAACGATTTTTGGTGATCTTGATATAGCGGTAACTTCTACCAGTTCAATAGCCACCATGTATCATGACCTTTACATCTTTGACGCGCCCTTTCTCTTTCTGGGCAATGAGAATGCCTATGCCGCGCTTGACGGCCCTACGGGGAAAAAAATACTTGACGGCATGGCGGCCATCGGCCTAAGGGGGCTCTGTTTCTGGGAAAACGGTTTCCGCAATTACACGAACAACAAGGTACCGGCGCGGACTCCGGCGGATCTCAGGGGCTTTAAGGTGCGCACCATGGAAAACGAGATTCATCTTGCCGCGTGGCGCGCCTTCGGAGCCAATCCGACCCCGATGGCCTTTACCGAGCTGTTTACCGCGCTCCAGCAGGGTACGGTGGACGCCCAGGAAAATCCCCTCGGCATTATCGCGGCGAATAAATTCAACGAAGTTCAGAAATTTGTCTCCATGACGCAGCATGTCTATACCCCCTACCTCGTGGTGATGAACGCCAAGAAATACGATTCCCTTTCACCGGCTCAAAAAGCGGTAATTGACAAGGCCGCGGCGGAAAGCACGAAATTCCAGAGGGAAACTTCCCAGCGGCTTGAGAAAGAAATCATGAACAGCTTTTCAAGTCAGGGTGTAACCGTGGTAAATTTGACGGAAGCCGAAAAAGGCGCTTTCCAGAAAATTGTTAACGACAACAATATTTTTGAACTGGTTAAAACAAAAGTGGATCATCCCGAATACGTGGATGAATTGCTCAAGAAATAGTATCGGCTGTTTGCGCTGCCGCCGTACGGCGGGGCAGACTCCAAGGGAAGCACTGATTTATTCAATCGGGAATAAATCAGTGCTCCTTTAAGGGACTTGTTCGATAACCCGGTTGGTTGTCTCACAAGTCCTGCGGTTTTGCGTAATGAAATGAGCAAACACATAGGGCAACGCTGATTAGCGTCACGTTAATCAGCGTTGCCCAAGGGGAATATGATGAAGTTGTTAAAATGGCTGGACGATTATTTTGAAATCAGTATCTGTATTGTGCTGATGTCTTTTATGACGCTTCTTTTGTTTGTGCAGGTAATTATGCGGCGGGTGTTCTCCCAGTCGCTTTACTGGTCGGAGGAGTTGGCGCGGTATGTGTTTATCTGGCTGATTTATTTAGGAATCAGTTACGGCGCGAAAATCGTAAAGCATATCAGAATTGAAGCGTTCCTGAATGTGTTCCCCCGAAAACTCCGCCCCTGTATTGTTATCCTGGGTGATGTGCTGTTTCTGGGCTTCGCCTTTTTCATCATTTTCACGTCTTCCGATCTGGTAAAGAAGCAACTGCTGCTGAAACAGGAAAGCCCCGCGATACATATGCCGATGGCGGTAATCTATGTGGCGCCTTTGGTCGGATTTGTTCTGACCGCTGTCCGCCAGATACAAACGATTATATTCAGGATAAAAGAATTACGAAAAGGAGCGGCCCATGGTTAGCGCGGCGTTATTTATCAGTTTAATTGTTTTTCTGATTTTGAATGTACCGGTCGGTATTGCCATCGGGCTTTCTTCGGCGGCGGCGATTATCACGGGCGGTAAACTTACGCTCGGTTACGTGGCTCAAGCCCTGGTAACCGGCTGTGATTCATTCCCCATAATGGCGATACCCCTGTTCATCCTTGCCGGGGAGCTTATGGGAGAAGGCGGCGTATCCCGGCGTCTCTTGAATGTTTGCAGCGCCTTCTTCGGGCGGGCCTACGGCGGCCTTGCCATTGTAACCGTAGCGGTCTGTATGTTTTTCGCCGCCGTCTCAGGTTCAGGGCCGGCGACCGTTGCCGCCGTCGGCTCGATGGTAATTCCCACCATGCTCAAAAAAGGCTACAGCAAAAAGTTCACCCTCGCGCTGATTGCCTGCGCGGGGAGCATCGGCGTAATCATCCCGCCGAGCATCCCCATGGTCATTTACGGCGTTTCTACCGGGACTTCAATCAGCAGCCTGTTTCTGGCGGGGTTTTTGCCCGGTATTCTCATCGGCCTGGTATTGATTTTTTACTGCTATATATACTGCAAAAAGCGGGGTTGGAAAGGTGACGAACAAGAATTCAGCTGGAAATATGCCTTAAAAACCGTATGGGAAGGCAAATGGGCGTTAATCAACCCCGTTATCATCTTAGGCGGCATCTACGGCGGGTTTTTCACCCCCACCGAAGCGGCCTCGGTTGCCGCCGTATACGCCTTTATCTGCGGTTTCTTTATCCATCGGGAACTGCCGCTGAAAAAACTCATCGCTACCATCGGGAGCGCCTGCTCAACTACCGGGACAACTATGGTCATCCTCGGATGCGCCACCGCCTTTACCAAAATCCTTACGATTGAGCAAATACCGCAGCTTATTACCCAGTCAATACTCGGCGTGAGCAGCAACCCGGTGGTCATCCTGTTGCTTATCAATGTTTTCCTTCTGATCGTCGGCTGTTTTATGGATACGACGCCGGCCATGATGGTATTGGCTCCGATTTTGTTACCCGTGGCGCTCTCCCTGGGCATGAGCCCGATACACTTCGGCCTTATCATGGTGGTGAATCTGGCCATCGGTTTTATCACCCCGCCCCTGGGGATCAACCTGTTTGTCGCGGCCCGTATCGGCAAGGAACCCCTTGAAACCGTTACCGGAGGCATCATCCCCTTTATCATCGCGATGATCGCGTGCCTGATGCTGATAACCTATGTGCCGCAGGTTTCACTGTTTCTGCCGGGCTTGTTTTCCCGTTAACTCTGAAGGCGAAGGAATCCGTAATGAGTACCTATACTATTCTGGCCACGGCCCGTTCGTTTGCCAAAGCGAACCCGCTGCCTCTTGCCCTGCTTGAGGAGGCGGGCTGTAAAGTAATCCGCCCCAAAGATGATGAGGAACTGAAAAAGTTGCTGCCCGAAGCGGACGGCGTCGTTGCCGGCCTGGAACCGTACGACGCGGAGACCCTGAAGGGATGCGGAAAACTCAAAGTCATCTCACGCTACGGAGTGGGCTGCGATGCGATCGACCTTGAGGCGGCCCGGGAAAAAGGCATAAAAGTGGCCTACACGCCGGGGGCGAACAGCGATTCGGTGGCCGATTTGGCCGTGAGCCTCATGCTTGCCGCCGCGCGCCATGTGCCCCGCATGGACGCCGCGATAAAGAAGGGCGGCCACGAGCGGCCCCTAGGGGTGGAAATGTGGCGGAAAACCCTCGGCGTGATTGGCGCCGGAAGGATCGGAAAAGGGGTCATGAAACGGGCTTCCGGCTTTGAGATGCGGCTTCTCTGTTACGATACCTTCCGGGACGAAAGCGCCGTTTCGGCCTTGGGCGGCAGGTATGTGGATTTGGACACCCTGTACGCCCAGTCGGACTTTATCACGGTCCATTTGCCCTTGACCGGCGAAACCAGAGGGATGATTGCGGAGAAGGAATTCAAAAAGATGAAAAAATCCGCGGTAATCGTGAATACCGCGCGGGGCGGCATCATAGACGAATCCGCCCTCTGTGAAGCCCTGAAAAGCGGTGCAATTTTCGCCGCCGGTCTTGACGTTACGGTTGACGAACCGCCCGGCGGCAGCCCTCTGTGCGCCCTGCCCAACTGTATCCTGCTTCCCCATGCGGGAGCCGCGACGGTTGAGGCGGCCCATAACATGGGCATGATGGCGGTGGAAAATTTACTTGGG
>JAITAN010000034.1 GCA_031284105.1 Treponema sp.
AAGGGGACCTGGTAACCGTGCGGGTACCGCTACCGATCTCAGGCAACGGCGTGAGCAGGTCCATAGACCCCGACATCACGGAGAACTATGTGAATATCTACGAGGCGGTGTTCCAGGACTAGAGCGACAGGAGCGTGTACTTCCGGGGCACGGCGACCGCATCGCAGGGTTATATAAGCGTCCCGGCTCAGGTAGGGCGCAATTATACCGTGCTGGTCTTGGCCGGGGATATAACCGTACCCTTTTAGGCGGCGGGTACTCGCATGCGGACATTAAACCGAATATAGCGAATACCGTTACGGTAACCCTATACCCCTTCCCGCCTCAGTGGAACTCTTACGGGGCGAATCCCGACCCGGGGAACATCGAAGAGAGCCTAGTCAACCAGATGGCGCGTCCTTCTTCCGGTGGTGCGATGGCCCCGACCGAGATCACCAACGACTTCGTATTTGATGCGTCCATAGACGAGTATGAGACTGTTACTCCGGCTCCTCTGCCCGACTTGAAAGTTGTGCCTGATAGTAATGAGCGGTATGTTCAGGTGGCTCCGGTGACGCCTTACACCGAGTCTGGGAACCCGAAGTTAGACGGGGAGGATATTTCTCCTGTCGATACCTTTACGGTACACTTTAATATCTTCAAATTCGCGCCGCTAATTTTTGTGGATCCGACATATAACAGTGCTGACGACAGAAGGGGACTGACCCTTGCGGGATCCAATGTGCGTCTGGTGTTCCGGAATATGGATGATCCTGTTCATGATGTTTACTTGCCGCCGGTTGAAATAGCGCCTAAAACAGGCTCGGATACCGTGGAGAAGGAGCTGGATGTTGTCGTCGATGCAACAGACAAGCGTATCGTTATTACCGATATACATGGTGATTCCGTCATCAGCTTCAAAAACACGTCCGCTATGAACGATATAAATACCTGGCTCCCATGGCAGAATACCGATATGCTCCTGATGTTTGAACTGTACTATTACGCGTTTGGCGATCCGACATCGAAGGGCTACAAGTGGGTTATCAGGAACGAGCTCGTCGGCCACTCAGAGGACAGCGGCTCTGATAAACCAATCTCGACTCATGAGCTCTCCGGCGAGGGTACGACCTCCGGGGGCGACATCCTGATCAGATTCGGAGAAGGGACTCCTCCTTCACTCCTGAATGCCACTACGGTCTTCTTCGACTAGTAGGGGACTTTTTGTTTGTGTTTTGTGCGCGGCCCGCTCATCCGGCGGGCCGCCGTTCCGGGAGGGAAATAAGGAGAACGTATGAAATCAACGCGAAAGGCATTGTTCCCCCTGTTTCCTCCCCTCCTGCCATGCCCCCCCGCCGGCCATCGTCCGGTTCCCGCGTCCATGCAAAGCGCCCCAATAGCCGGCATTTTGCCGGAATCCGCTCCCCTTTAACGTAACGGGCTGCCCCTCTGACTCGGCGGGCTGCCCCTTTAACGTAACGGGCTGCCCCTTTGACATGGCAGGCTGCCCCTTTGAGGCGGCGGGCTTCCCCTCTGACTCGGCAGGCTGCCCCTCTGACTCGGTGGGCTGCCCCATTAACGTAACGGGCAGCCCCTCTGACACGGCGGGCTGCCCCTCTGAGGCGGCGGGACAGACCTCCGGTTTAGCGAGGCTGCCCTTTGACGCGGCGGGCTGCCTCTTTGACGCGGCAGGACAGACCTCCGGTTTAGCGGGGCGTCTCCTTTGACGCGACAGGACAGACCTCCGGTTTAGCGGGGCTTCCCCTTTGAGGCGGCAGGACAGACCTCCGATATATCGCGGCTTCCCTTTGAGGCGGCAGGACAGACCTCCGGCTTGCCGAGTCTTCCCCTTGACACGGCAGGACCTTGCCGAGTCTTCCCCTTGACACGGCAGGACAGACCTCCGGTTTAGCGGGGCGTCTCCTTTGACGCGACAGGACAGACCTCCGGTTCAGCGGGGCTTCCCTTTGACGCGGCAGGCTTCCCCTTTGAGGCGGCAGGACAGACCTCCGGTTTGCCGAGGCTTCCCTTTGAGGCGGCAGGACAGACCTCCGGTTTAGCAGGGCTTCCCTTTGACTCGGCAGGACAGGCCTCCGGTTTAGTGGGGATCTCCTTTGAGACGGTAGGACAGACCTCCGGTTTAGCGCGGCTGCCCTTTGACATGGCGGGCTGCCCCTTTGACGTGGCAGGACAGACCTCCGGTTTAGAGCGGCTTTCCTTTGACGCGGCAGGACAGACCTCCGGTTTAGCGGGGCGTCCCCTTGACGCGGCAGGCTTCCCCCTTACGTAATTACCGGGATGAGGCGCATATTGAAGACGCTGCCGCCGTAGGGCAGTATGCGCTCTTTTTTGTTTCAACGCCGCTATTGAAAAAAAAGCCTCTTTCCTGTATCATACCGTTATGGAAATACTATTGCTGGGAAATGAGACGCTTAAAGAAAAAGCGCGTCCAGTGAAGCAGTTTACAGCGGAAACAGTAAAAAATGCGGAAGAAATGATAGCCCTTATGCACGCGGGCAAAGGAGTTGGGCTTGCCGGACCGCAGGTTGGGCTTATGGAACGAATATTTGTAACGCATGTCGATGGGGACGTCCCCAGGGTATTTATCAACCCTTCGATTCTGGAGACTTCCGAGAAAACCGTCAGGTACGAGGAAGGCTGCCTTTCCATACCGGGCGTGTATGCCGAAGTAACAAGACCGGAAAAAATCAAGGTGCAGGCTTGGAGTGAAAAGGGCAAGGCGTTTACCATACAAGCGGAAGGCATCCTTGCACGGGTAATACTGCATGAGTACGATCACCTGGAGGGAACGTTGTTCATCGACCGCCTTTCCAAACTAGCGCGCAGCCGCGTCATCGCCAAATATGAGAAACGAAAACGGGTTTCTTAACCCCCATGTTTTTTAAACTATTTGAAATAAAGGATCCTTAAAAAATGCGTGTTCTGTTTGCCGGAAGTCCTGAAATAGCCGTCCCTTCTCTGCATGCGCTTGTTAAGCGCGCTGATAGCGATGCGGAATACGAAATTGCCGGCGTTTTGACTAATCCCGATACCCCGAAGGGGCGGAATATGCGGGCGGAACCCACCGAAGCGGGCCGCGCGGCCGCGTCTTTGGGGCTTCCGGTATTGAAACCGGAAAAACTCAATGCCGAAGCGCGGGAGGCCGTTGCAGCCCTCGCGCCGGATATACTTGTGTCATTTGCCTACGGACGTATCTTTGGTCCAAAATTTCTCTCTCTTTTTCCACTCGGAGGCATCAATGTACATCCAAGCCTCCTTCCTAAATACCGGGGGGCCAGCCCCATACAGGCGGCCATTCTCAACCGCGATACGGAGACAGGGATCAGCATCCAGCGGCTGGCGTTGGAGATGGACCGCGGCGGCCTGCTTTTGCAGGAAACGCTCCCGCTTACGGGACGGGAGACTACGGCGGGTTTAAGCGGCAGTGTGGCGGTCAAGGCAGCGGAATTGCTTGCCGCTGCGGTACGCGGCATCGCGGAAAAGACGCTTACGGAAAAGCCCCAAACCGGAGACGTTTCTTATTGTACCGCCATAAGAAAAGAGGATGGACGCATCGTATGGACGTTAGGCGCCGAAACCATTGACGCCCGTATTCGGGCGTTTACCCCATGGCCCCAGTCGTGGACCATACATAACGGAGAAAAGCTCTTTATTTTTGATGCAAAGCCGGTCCCCGGCCGCTCTGAAGCGGACGCGGGCACGGTTCTGGGCGCGGATACGCAAAACGGTATCCTGATTCAGACCGGAAGCGGCCGGCTTGCGGTAACAAAATTACAGTATCAGGCTAGAAAAGTACTTGAATGGAAGGCGTTTCTCAACGGAGCGCGGAATTTTATAGGCAGCCGGTTGGACTGAATACAGGAGGCGTGTAATATGAACGATGGTGAAAGAAGTGAAAAAATAGGAGAAAGAGTGAAGGGTAAAAAGCAGCCAAAAGAAAGCGGTTCCGGCCGTATGCTCATTTTTATGTTGTTCGGCGTATTGGTTTTTGCGTCCCTTGTGGGCACGGCGGTTTTCTTTGCCGCCGTGCGAGGCGAGGAGCAACTCATGGTACCCGATGTACGCGGGAAGGATATTATCAGCGCGTTGCTTGAACTTCAGGAAAAGGAACTGTATCCACGTATTCAACTGCGGTATGCGGATACGGCCATAGACAGAGGCATAGTGCTTGAGCAGGATCCGCTTGCAGGGGCCATTGTCAAAGCAGGCCGGCGTATTAGGCTTGTGGTAAGCCAGGGCGTAATGATAAACAGCTTGGAAGATTACCGGGGACGCCCTGTCGAGACGGTAGGCGCCGAGATTCAGACTCTCTTATCGTCCGATCTGTCTACAGTTACCGTCAAAGAGCCGTTTATATACGAGTATTCGCATGAACCGGTCGGTACCATACTTGATCAGCGCCCCACGCCCGGTTCATCCATTACCGCCGGAACGGTTTTGGAATTTGTAGTGAGCCGGGGTACCGAAAGCGAAAAAGCCTTGCTTAAAACGCCGAAGTTTGTAGGGCTCTCTTTGAGGGAAGCTTTCGATCTCATAGGTAAAACGCGAGTCGATTTTGTTTTTAAGACGCGCCCCGCCATGGAAAACGAGAAAGCCGAAACCGTTGTGGAACAATCGCCCTTGCCCAATATAGAAATTGAGGCGGATACTCGTATACTACTCACCTTTGCAAGCCCTGAAAAGATCGTGGAAGGAGAAGCTTTCTCCCTGTTCAGGTATAATATGGCGAAGAACCCCTATCCGATGAAAACCAGTCTTGATGTCCGGCTGCCTTCCGGGGAGCGGCAAACCCTTTTACAAACCGACTTTCAGGGCGGCGAATTCGCCGTTCCTTACAAACTGTCCGCAGGCTCCGTCCTTATCCTCTCCATGCTGGGACGCGATCTGTATCAAGAAACCGTATACGCTCCCGCCGAATTCTAACGGTACCGCCACCCGATCCATATCCATGCGTTTGAAGAAACCCGCAGTACGCCGTCCTTTGAAACATAGGCATCAATAGCATCGCATACCTGTAGAATAAGTGTTTCTCCCCTTTCTCCGGTTGCGGTAATAGGAGCTGAGAATGGCGAAGTCCCTATCCATGCTCCGTCTACCGGAGCCGGTATGGAAATTTCCAGCGGTTTTATTGCGGTAATCCGGCGTCTGTCGAAACCTGATGAAACGGTTTTCTTTGCTATTGTTTTCCAATCTGCAAGCCACGGGTTTGAGCGGACGTCTTCGGGGACAATATCGCTTTCAAGGAGCTCTCTAAACCGTTGCCAGTCAAAATAGTGAGGCTGCCGTATGGAGCTTTGATCCGTATGCCGCGCAAGCTCCAAATACAAGAATGCCGCTACGCCGCCTGTCCATGTGAGAGAAATTGTACCGGAAGAAACGTCCGCATCAGACGGGAATATCGCTCCGGCAGGGCGCATGATCGCCGGCGTAAGAGCCGTTCCGCTTCGATAAGGGTAGGCGATAACCGGACTTGCCCATTCCTGCAGGATATGAATCTCAAAACCGTCGCCGGTTACGGCGGCATCATGTATATCGCGGCTTTCCCTGTCTCCGCTGGAATTGATCCATTCGATATGCCAGCGATCAATGCCCGCTATTTCGGTCCATGTATCAGGAAGGTTGGGCAGCGTTACACGGTATGACGTCTCGTATGGATCGTTACATGCCGTAACCAGAACGGATAAACAGAGAAATACCCATATACGGGAATCGGTGTGGAGTGAAAAATGGTTCATATATTATAATAAGAAAGTGATATACGGTATTGCTTTAATTAAACGCTTGTATTATACTAAAAGTATGGGTGAATCTGTCGATTACATCGCAAGGTTATCGAAAGCCATTGATGTCAGGCGTGAGTGGCTTGAAAAAAATGAAATACCGAAACTGAAAGAAGATCTGCGCGTTTTTCAGACATCCTATTCCGTACTGTACAATATTTTCATCAAAAAAGGGTTTATCAAGGAAGACCCATATAAGCAAGAAGCGAAGTTGGAGGAAATTCAGGCGCCTGATACCAGTAATTTTCCCGAAAATGAGAAAATGGATAAACTTACGTTACGGCTTGCAGATTTTGATACGCAACTGGATTTTTTGGTCAATTTCTATCAATACAGGGTTGATTTTTTTACTATGGATCGGATTAAACGTATCTTGGGGTTGATAAAGTTTATCGACTGGGTACATCTTACTTCAAATTCCAACTCCATAAACACTCGTTACGTGGCGGAGTTCATCAAGCAGGTGAGAATTGGGATCGAACCGTTGACGTTAAGCCTTATCAACGAATCAACGTCTAGTCTGGTAATGACCACCGGTAAGGTTCTGGCTTCTTTGAAACTGTTTGCTAATTTTAACAGAGAGGCATACAAACTAATGGTACGTACGATGATAACCGCCGATTTTCCAGAAGGCGAAATACCGGCAGCGGCTCAAATAAAGAAGAAATTCTATCAACTGCTGCCCGAAGCCGTGTACTATCCCCAACTTATTGAAGAGATCCTCGATGAAGATTATTCGAACAACAGTAAAGAGCTACGGGAAGCGGTTCTAAAATCCTTCGCCACTGCCGAAGAGAAGAAAAAAAAAGAAACCGACGCCGTATCGTTCAAACACATTTTAATAGACGGTATACACGCGCTTGGATCGGTTTCAAAGGTACTTGTTGATGTGGCGCTTAAACTTGATGAAAATAACAATCTGCTTGCGCATAAAAGGCTTACTTTAAGAGAGAGATTCAGGCGTTTTTTCATGCGCCTGTTAAAACAGGAACCCGACCCTGTCATATACGAACTACAATACACAGATAAGTCGGACAAGCCGATTGTGAAAGAGGTAGATTTTAGCGTGTTACGCGCCGATATTGATAAACGGATTAAAAACTTGAGCCAAATTGGAGCGAACAAGGACACTGTTACCGCGAAACTTGAAGTATTGCAGGAAAACCAACTCACGACTTTCCTCGAAAAAAACATCCGCGATCTGCGCTCCCTGTACAAAATTCTCTCCGCTATAGACGAGTACTTCAAAACTAATATTGACAAAGACAACCGTTCTAGGGTAAAAGGTATTAAACCAGAATTATCCGCCATTAAAGATGCATTCATCAGGGCAAATCAGAAACGGTGTGATTATAACGCTCAAAAAGAAGAAGTAGAGCAATTCAGGAAACTCGGCGTCATTGCTACGGAAGAGTGATGGTGAGAAAGGATTATTATGATACATAGAACTGTAGAAAGATTGCATGTAACTCCCGGTATCGCGGGAGCGTTATGCCTTGTGTTGTTATTGGCGTACCAGACGCCGGTACAAGCCCAGCCGAATTTTGATCCGTCAAGCATCGGATCGCCGCGTCCCACAGCGCCCGTACCGCAGGATATGTCGGAACCGTCCGGTGAGTCCGGGAAAACGCCGGAGCCGGTGGAAAATCCGTTTGAAAGTGAATCTCCGGCTGAAGTTTCGCCCTATACCTATGAGACGGAACCTTCACCTTCCACCATTCCCGATACGCTTACCATGACTTTGTCGGTAGGGGCCGGCATAGAGTTTGATTTCAGGAAAGCGTGGTACACAAGCGAGGCGCAGGTTTTTACCGGCGTTTATGAAGGGCTTTTCACGTACAACCCGGTGAATATGAGACCCGTCATGGGCGCCATCTCAAAGTACGAGCTTTCTCCCGATAAGAAGCAATGGACGTTTACCATCAGGGAAAATGCGCTCTATTCGAATGGGGATCCGGTTAGGGCGGAAGATTTCCGATCTTCGTGGCTTTCTTTGCTGGCAATTCCCGACGCGCCGTATTCGTCCCTGTACGACATTATAGAAGGGGCCGAAGACTTTCGTACCGGTAAGCTTACGGATCCCAATCAGGTAGGCATACAGGTAAAAGAAGGAAAGTTGATCATAACGCTTACCTCCCCGGCGGCATTCCTGCCAAGTATGCTTTGTCATCATTCTTTCGGCGTTGTACACCCGGATACCCGCGCTATGTTGGATTCCGGCAGCTTTGACCCTCAACGTTTTATAAGCAACGGACCTTTTATCATTAGCGAAGCCGGTGAACAACACGTTACGCTTGAGAGAAATCCCCTGTATTGGGATGCCGTTAATGTAAAATTGAAGAAGATCATCATTAAATTTATTGAAGATGCCGATGAAGCTACGGCGCTGTGGAATTCGGGTGAAGTCCGCTGGATTGCGGGAAACATGAACCTTGATACCCTTACGGATCGTGTCGGCATACAGCTTAATCCCATGTTTGGTACGCATTACTACTTTATTAGGTCGGACGAAGCCCCATGGAATGATTCCCGCGTACGCAAGGCGCTTACGCTTGTCCTGCCCTGGGATGAAATTCGCAAAAATTACATACTGCCTGCTAAAACGCTTATTCTTCCGCTTCAAGGTTATCCTGAGGTTGAAGGTATAGCGAAAACAGATGTAGACGAGGCTCTAAGACTCCTTGCCGAAGCCGGTTACCCAAAAGGCGCAGGGTTGTCTGAACTGGTTATCAAGATCGGCGACTATGCGGATGCGAAACGGCTTGCGGAAATTATGGCTACGGCGTGGCTGGAAAAGTTAGGCGTACCGGTAAAAATCAGAACCGTTTCGTCTTACAATTATTCAGATACCCTTAAAGAACACGATTACCAAGTAGGATATATGTCATGGGTAGGGGACTTTGCCGATCCCTATACATTCCTCCTGTTATTCAGACAAGGTTCCAACCTCAACGAAGCGGGGTATAGTGATCAGGATTACGAGAATCTCATACAAAAATCTATGACGGAAGAAGGATATGAGCGTATGACTACACTTGCCCAGGCGGAAAAAATGCTTCTTGATCGCGGCGTTGTGCTTCCCATATACTATACGCCCGCGCTTAACATCGTCGATACCGATGAACTTGAAGGCTGGTATCCCAATATGCTGGACATTCATCCGTTTAAGTATATTAAGTTCGCCATGTTGAAGCCGTTGCCCGGCGTTGCGTTTGCGTCAAAAGAGTAGAGATGAAGGCGGTTTTTCCGGGTTCTTTTGACCCGCCGACACTGGGGCATATCAACCTTATTGAGCGGGCCGCCGGTATTTTTGACGAACTGCTTGTAGTCATTGCCGAGAACCGGCAAAAAAGGTACCTCTTTTCCACGGAAGATCGTGTGCGTATGTTGAAAGAGCTTATGCGCCCATTTCCCAATGTAGCGATTTTTGTGTGGGATTCCCTCATTGCCGGCTTTATGAAGCGGCAAAATGCACGCCTTCTCGTGCGGGGCGTGCGGAGCGCCGCGGATTTTGACTATGAGTTTGAACTTTCCCTCATGTACAAGACCATAGACCCGTCCATAGAAACGATCATAATTCCCTCATCTCCGAAGTATTTTACAATCCGTTCGTCCTCGATCAAGGAGCTTGCTTCGTTCCATGGTGATGTTTCTTCTATGGTTCCCCCTCTCGTTGCCCGGGCTTTGAAAGCGAAATATGGAGAGGAAATGCCGGCGGCATTATCGTAAGGAATTTTGTATGTTTTATATTTTTGATTCCAAAACTTTCCCCGAATTATTTTGCTGTCTATCTGATACTAAAATGGAGCTGAAAGACGGTCCACAGGCGATGGGGAAGAGTCGTGGGGATGAGACACGAAGATACACGCAATGCGATGGAAGGACGATTACTGCCGGAAACCATCGGAACACAGGACTACGGTTAATCTCTTGATGGATAGGGCGATGAGAAGCGAGCGGACGCGGATTAGGGCAAGGGAGTCGGGGTTTACTCCTGTAGTACCGGCGAAAGGGAAGCGGGTTCATCCGTGGGAGTATAACCGGGAATTGTATAAAGGGCGGAATGAGACGGAGCGGTTTTTCCGGCGGCTCAAGGCGTTTCGAGGGATTTGTACCCGCTATAACAAACTTGACCGCATGTTTACCGCTTCTCACGGCCTCCGGTAGGCCGACAATTTCCTTCCGCGCCCGGGCAATCTCTTCATCTTCGGTATTTCCCCTATCTTAAATTCCCCGGTAAGACTATTCTTTCTCTCATAACAAGTTCTTCTTCGGTTTATCATAGACTTAACTGCCGTCCATTCAACAAGGGTGGTGCATGGACGATTTTTCTGCTAAAAACTATATTTTTCATAAAAAATCTATCGACAGAATAATAAATTTCTTTTATACTATAAAAATATACGCTCCGGTAAAAACCGGATATTTACCAAAGGGAGAGACTATGTCTGAAGTTTTATCTATTATATTAGGCGGTGGAAAGGGTACCCGTTTGTTTCCTTTAACCAAAGACCGGTCAAAGCCGGCTGTTCCATTCGGAGGAAAATTTAGGCTTGTAGATATACCGATTTCAAATTGTATTAACGCAAATCTGCGGCAGATATATATTCTAACTCAGTTTAATTCGGCGTCTCTACACTTGCATATAGCCAAAACCTATAACTTCGACTCGTTCTCAAAGGGTTTTGTGGAAATTCTCGCTGCCGAGCAGACGCCGGAACATACCGATTGGTACCAAGGGACGGCGGATGCGGTGCGGAAAAATTTCCAGCATTTCAGAACGGCGCATCCCGATTATTATCTGATCCTTTCAGGCGATCAGCTCTACCGTATGGATTTGCTTGATTTCTTGGAGAAGCATAGAGAGTCCGGCGCTGCTATTTCTATAGCCTGTACTTCGGTGAGCAGGCAGGATGCCGGTCAACTCGGCATCCTCAAGGCGGATAAAAACAACGTTATTACGGAATTTATTGAGAAACCGGGTTCCTCAAAAAATATTTCCGATTTCAAAGCGCCTGCGGAGATTACACCCGATAAGAACAAGGATTACTACCTTGCGTCAATGGGTATCTATGTATTCAATGCCAAAACAATGGAAGCGTGTCTGAATAATAGCCTTGCCGATTTTGGTAAGGAAATCATCCCGGAAGCAATCAAGCGGATAAAAGTAAACGCTTATACGTTCAATGATTATTGGGAAGATATTGGAACCATTAAGAATTTTTACGAGGCGAATCTTGAGCTTACTACGGTGCGACCGCGCTTCGATATTTACGATGAACGGCGTCCGATTTATACGCATCGCCGCAATCTCCCGCCTTCAAAGATCAATTTCGGCAGCATCAGCCAATCTATCACGGCGGAAGGTTGTATTATCACCAATGCCACAATAACCAATTCTATCGTTGGCTTGAGGACGTTGATTGAGAATGGGGCGAGTCTCAACGGGGTAGTTTGCATGGGAGCGGATTACTATGAATCAGAAACCATTAAAAGAGCGAATGCCGAAAAACAAATTCCGAATCTCGGTATAGGGAAAGGTTCTATTATCAAGGGTGCGATTATTGACAAAAATGCGGTAATCGGTGAAGGATGCCGTATCGGCATAGATAATATGCCGCGAAATGACGGCGATTACGGTACGTATCATATTATTGACGGCATCATTGTGATCCCGAAAAACGCGGTATTGTACCCCGGAACGGTCATATAA
>JAITAN010000116.1 GCA_031284105.1 Treponema sp.
ACGGAGTATGAGCCGGAAGGGGAACCGTCGGGACAATGCCTGTGCGGAGAGTTTTTTTAAGACGTTAAAAGCGGAAGTGGATAAGGTAGAAGGGAGACACTCAAAAGAGGAGGTGAGGGTAGCGGTATGTGAGTATATTGAACGGTATTATAATAAGCGGCGTAGACATTCGGCGCTCGGCTATGCTATACCGATAGCATTAACACATTACGGCACCGCTTAACCTACCGTCCGTCATATCGGGGGAAGTCCACTGTTCATGGTCATGATCTAAGGCTGTTCATGCCTATGATCTAAGCCTATTCACGACCGTGAACTAAGCCTGTTCATGATCGTGATCTAAGGCTATTCATGGTCATGAACTAAGGCTATTCACGACCGTGAACTAAGCCTGTTCATGGTCATGATCTAATCCTATTCACGGCCGTGAACTAAGCCTGTTCATGATCGTGATCTAGGGCTGTTCATGGTCATGATCTAAGCCTGTTCATGGTCATGAACTAAGCCTGTTCATGATCGTGAACTAAGCCTGTTATGCCGGCATAACTAATCCTATTCATGACCGTGAACTAATCCTGTTCATGGTCATGATCTAAGCCTATTCACGGCCGTGAACTAAGCCTGTTCACGATCGTGAACTAAGCCTATTCATGAGCGTGATCTAAGCCTGTTCATGGTCATGAACTAAGCCTGTTCATGATCGAAGGGCGGGATGGCCGCGGATCTTTTAACGGGCGTCTTTAATGCGCCTCTAAAAAGGGGGGTTAGGCCTGAAGGAAGAATCCCCGCCGCAGGCGCAAACAAGCTTGCGCGCGTAAACGCGTTTGCGGCGGGGTATTGAAAATTTCTCCTTGAAATTGTATCGTATGCGGGGAGAATAAATCCCCCGCGCCCCCGATTTTACACCCCAAGGCGCGCAAACGCGTTTGCAACGGGGTATTAAACCCCGCCGTAAGGGCGCCGTCGCGCTTCAGGCGGGCGGGCGGATTGAAACGAAGGTAGATTAATGAAAAGAGGTGAAATATGAGAAATATGAAAAAATTGTCGGCGTTTTGTTTGTTTCTTGCGGCGTTTCTTGCGCGGGCCGGCGCGCAGCAGCTTACCCGCTTCGCGGTGGTCGATCTTGACAAGGTAACTGTGGCGTTCTTTAAGGAATCCAAGGCGTATCGTGATTATGAAGATCAAAAAGTTAGGGTGCAGAGGGATT
This sequence comes from Treponema sp., assembly GCA_031284105.1. Lineage (GTDB taxonomy): Bacteria > Spirochaetota > Spirochaetia > Treponematales > Breznakiellaceae > JAIRKH01. Next base: position 1,208 of record JAITAN010000116.1, read on the forward strand.
TGGAACAAAAAGCTAAAAATTTTACGGCATTAAAACAGTCCCAATACGATGCTCAAAACAGGGGAAATACGGAAGAGGCCTTACGGTTGAGAAACGAAGTCATTAGACAGCAGGAATACCTTCAGGAATACGAGCGGACAGTCCGCGCCGAACTTGAGTATCAGAGAACGCAGCTCACTCAAACCGACGCCTTTTGGCAGCAGGTGAACAACGAAATCCGCTATATTGCCGAGAGCGAGGGCTATACCATGGTGCTTGACAGCAAGACGCAGGGAATAATCTGGTACAGCGCTTCGGTGGATATTACGCAAAAACTTATTGAAAATCTGCGCTCAAAACGATAGCGCGCCTCTCATGGCCGCGTTTCTCATATACAAAAGTAGGTAAGAAAAATGAAAAATGGTAATACTCCTATGCTCGATCAGTACCGCAGAATCAAAAAGGAACAAAAAGGCGCGATTTTGTTCTTTCGGTTAGGAGACTTTTATGAGATGTTCGCCGATGACGCGGTGGAAGTCTCCGGCTTACTCAACCTCACGCTTACGAGTAGAAGTTCGCTGCCCATGTGCGGCGTGCCGTATCATGCGGCGCGTTCCTATATCGCACGCCTCTTAAAGCTGGGGAAAAAGGTTGCGGTGTGCGAACAGATCACCGAACCGGGCAAGGGGCTTATCGAGCGCAAGGTGGTTGAGGTGGTTACGCCCGGCGTTATCATTGACGAAGATTTTCTTGATAAAGGGTCTTCCAACTACCTTGCATGCCTGTGCCGCAGCGGAGGCTTGTTTTCTTTCGCTTACATTGATATTTCCGCAGGGGACTTTTACGCCACCGCGTTTGATTATGAAAACGCGGTGCCTAAAATACGACAGGAACTTGAGCGTCTTCAAATGAGGGAAATAATAGTTCAGGAATCCTTGCTCCATGACGGCCCCATTGCCGCGGTGTTTGAAGACCGGAGCGCCTTGGTGATCAACCGCTGGGAGGACTGGCTTTTTGACGGAGAACGAAGCGTCAAGCGTCTCAAGCGGCAATTCCGCTCCTTGAAAGGGTTCGGGCTTGACGATGATTCGCCCGAGGCCCTATCTGCGGGCGCGTTACTTGATTACCTTGATGAAACCGCAGGCGGCGTTATTCCCCATGTTACGTCCATCCGCCTCTACAGCGATACCGAATTCGTCTGTATAGACGAGTCGAGTCAACGCAATCTGGAACTCATCAAAAACCTGCAAAACGGAGACGGCCGCTTCACGCTTTTTGAAGCGCTTGATGAAACCCGTACCGCAATGGGACGCCGTCTGCTGAAACGCCGCCTTTTGCAGCCGCTGCGAAACCCCCTCGACATAAACCGGCGGCTCGACATGGTAGACAAGTTCTACCGCGACCAGAAAACATTAGAGCGTATACGCGACATATTGGGAAAAACGCCGGACCTTGAGCGGCTTTTATCCCGTCTCGCTATGGATAAGGCGCACGGCAAAGATATGCTTGCCATAAAAAACGCGCTTGTTTCCTTTTCTTCTCTTGAAGCTTTATGTGAAGGCTTCATATTCGAACATTCCGCTGCCGCGTCTTTTAATGAAGAACACGTCGTTCTGTTGGAAGAAACGCGGAATATGCTTACCCGCGGCTTGCATGAAGAGCCTTCTATCCTGCTTACCGAAGGCAATCTGATTCGGAGCGGCTACAATGCGGAATTAGATACGCTCCACGCCCTGCGGGACAATGGACGCGGTATGCTTGAGGCGTATCTGGAGGAAGAGCGGCGTGCGACCGGTATTTCGAGCCTTAAAATCCGGTATAACCGCTTAATCGGGTATTATTTTGAAGTTACTAAAAATCATCTGTCAAAGGTGCCCGCGTACTTTTTCAAGCGGCAGGGGCTTGTCAACGGTGAACGTTTTTCCACGGATAAACTGGCCGCGCTTGAATCCGATATTAACTCGGCTTCCGACAACATAATTGAGCTTGAAAAGAAACTCTTTCTTGGATTGCGTGAAAAAACGAAAGCCTGTTTGAACGAATTAACCGCAGCGAGCGCGCGTATCGCCGAAGTGGACGCCGCCCAATCCCTTGCCCGCGCCGCGACGCTCCGGCTGTGGACGCGTCCCGAGCTGCATGAAGGACGCGATCTGCACGTTACCGAATCCCGTCATCCGGTGGTGGAATCCCATTTGCCGCGGGGCGAGTTTATTCCCAACGATATATGCCTTAACGGGGACGGCGTTACCTTCGCGCTCATCACGGGACCGAACATGGCGGGAAAATCGACCTACCTCCGGCAGGCCGCGCTCATCGTCATCATGGCGCAGATGGGGAGTTTCGTACCCGCCGCAAGAGCAAGCATCGGGCTTGTAGACCGTGTTTACTGCCGCGTGGGAGCATCGGATAATCTGGCGCGCGGGGAATCGACCTTTCTGGTTGAGATGAACGAAACCGCCTATATCCTGCATACGGCTACGGAAAAAAGTCTGGTCATTATGGATGAGGTAGGGCGAGGCACCGGTACGAAGGACGGTCTTGCGATTGCATGGTCCGTAAGCGAGGAACTCCTAAATACCATCCAATGCCGCACGTTTTTCGCGACCCATTACCATGAACTTTCCTCAATCGTGCATCCGCACATGGCGAATTGTTCCATGGAAGTACTCGACAACGAAGGCGAGCTCGTTTTCCTGCGGAAACTCAAAGACGGCGCGGCGTTGGAATCCTACGGTCTCCACGCGGCTCGTCTTGCCGGTTTAAGCGCTCCGGTACTTGAACGCGCCGGAATCATCATGGAACGCTTGCGGGCGAATGAGGCGGCGTTAAAAACGCCCGTTATGGGGAATGGACGCGCTCCGCTTACGGCGCCGCCGCCAACGCCGCCGGTTACGGGCGGCCCCGAGACGAAACGGCAGGCGGCTGTTATCCGCGAGATCGCCGCTTTAGACGTCAACGCGCTTACTCCGCTTGACGCGCTCAACCGGATATACGAATGGAAGCGGCTGCTGGAAGGCGTTGCAGTTAAACAGAGAGCGGCTCGCCCGCGTAAACAGAAACCATCTGCCGACGGAGCCGTTTTATTTGAATTTGTGTGATGGCTTCGCTTTTAATTTCGTAAGAATCTCCGTAACCTCCTAGACGGTTACACAGAAAATGCGTATATTAGATAGCTATGAGAATAAAACCGCCATCCAAATTTTGGAAGTTTTCTTTAATATATATTCTTGTGTTTGTTGTGGGCATAAGCGTCTTTAACCGTGTAACCGCTGCAAAAGCTGCACCGGTTATTGATTTCTCTGAATTTAAGGAAAAGATCGTTTCCGGGGAAATCAAGCGGGTTGAGTTGAGCGATTCGTGGTTTACCGGATTTTCAACGCCGGAAAAACCAAAAGGCGCCACGAATCAGGTTTTCAAGAATCCTGCCACGATTACGTTGCCTTCCGAAAAGGTATATAGGACTGTACCTATTAACGATCCGGACATCATCAAAATAATGGATGATTACGCTATAAAATACTACGCAACTTCCCGCGAGGGAAGCACGCTGCTGAATATTCTCTTTACGTGGGGCTTACCCATTATCTTTTTCATCATAGTATGGCGCTTCCTCTTAAAACGTATGGGAAATTTGGGGGGCGGAATGCTTACCGCAGGACAGAACAAAACCCTTATCGTGGCGGAAGGCGATATCGCCACCCGTTTCGCCGATGTCGCGGGCGTTGACGAAGCGAAAGAGGAGCTTGTCGAGGTGGTTGATTTCCTCAAGAATCCAAAGAAATACATAGATATAGGCGGCAAGATACCCAAAGGCGTACTTTTAGTGGGACCGCCGGGCACTGGAAAGACCTTGCTCGCCCGCGCGGTCGCCGGAGAAGCCGGCGTGTCGTTTTTCCGCATGAGCGGAGCGGATTTTGTGGAAATGTTCGTGGGTGTTGGTGCGGCGCGTGTGCGCGACCTGTTCAACCAAGCAAGAAACAAAGCGCCGTGCATTGTCTTTATCGACGAGCTTGACGCCATAGGCAAAAGCCGTATCAACAGTATGGCGGGTGGTAATGACGAGCGAGAACAAACCTTGAACCAGCTCCTTGTCGAGATGGATGGCTTTGATACGGCCGGCGGCCTCATCGTCCTTGCCGCTACCAATAGACCAGATGTGCTCGATCCCGCGCTTTTGCGTCCAGGACGTTTTGATCGGCAGGTGCTTGTCGATAAACCCGATCTCAAAGGGCGGGAATCTATATTGAAGATACATGCGAAGAGCGTGAAGCTCGACTCCCATGTTGATCTTGAAGCCATCGCCCGCATCACGTCCGGTTTTGCAGGCGCGGATTTAGCGAACATCGTGAACGAGGCGGCTCTGCTTGCTGTGCGGAATTCTCGCGTGTATGTGAGTCAAAAAGATTTTGAGGAAGCCATTGAAAAAACTGTCGCGGGATTGCAGAAGAAAACACGGGTGTTAAAACCGGAGGAACGGAAACTCACCGCGTACCACGAAACAGGACACGCGCTTGTCGCTGCTTTTACACCGGGCGCGGATCCGGTACAGAAAATCTCAATCATTCCGCGCGGCTATGCACTGGGCTATACCTTGCAAATGCCGGTTGAAGACCGTTACACGGTTACTCACTCCCACCTTATCGGAAAGATAGACACCCTTTTGGGCGGACGCATCGCCGAAGAGATGATTTCCGGCGAGTTTTCCACAGGCGCGGCAAGCGACATTACCAAAGCTACGGATATCGCTCGTAAGATGATCACCGATTACGGTATGAGCGACCGTTTCAGAAACGTTGCTCTTACCACACGAGGCACGGGTATGCTTGGCGACTCCCGTGATGAGCCGATGTTTCATCGAGAGTACTCCGAATCGACTCAGCAGTACATTGACGAAGAAGTTGCTCGCATCATGGAAGAACGGTATGCGTATGTTAGGCGTTTATTGGAAGAAAAACGGCCGTTACTGGATAGTATCGCGTCAAAGCTGCTTGAACAGGAGTCCTTGGAAGAAAAAGAGTTTAAGCGCCTTGTAAACGCTTATTCTTCTGCCGGTCATCAGACGGTTAAAACCGCCGTTAAAGAAAGTACGCCGGTGCAGCCCCTTGACCTTAAGAGTGATACACCGTAAAGTTTTAGTATGGATGCTCATAAGCCACTTCGCCTCGTAGTTTTTCTTTATGAACTCATTCGGTTTATCGATATGGTCAAGGAAATGCGGTTCTTTTTATTTATAAATGAGATTATTCAGCCGGATAACCTTCAACTACTCGTATGGTTTGCGCCGAATATGCTTTTTCCTCTAATGACATTTTTCTTGTTTCTTTCCCTTGATACCTACATGTCATATTTTCCGCTCTACATAGCGGGAAAATGCGTAACTTTGGCGTTAAGTATCCGGCACCTACTGGGTGCGATGTTGTATCAACAAGGAGGAAATTCTATACTTTTTACTTTTTTTTTGACAGTGGGAGATTTAGTTTGTATAATAACTTTTATGTTGATCAGGAATAGCTTAAAAAAGCGTGGGAAACACGATGAAGAAAATGTACCTGGAGATGAAACATGAGAATAATCCCTGTTGCAAGCGGTAAAGGCGGTGTCGGTAAATCTCTGATTGCCGCAAATTTGGGAGTAGCGTTCGCTCAGGCAGGGAAGCGGGTTGTACTGGCTGATCTTGATATAGGGGCGTCGAACTTGCATCTGGTTATTGGGCGGCAGGCGCCTAAAGCGGGCATCGGCACTTTTCTGAACAATCCGAAATCGGATTTTGCCAAAGTGATTACTGAAACCGATGTGAGCGGATTGCGCTTCATTCCCGGCGACACCGAAATTCCCGGGCTTGCGAACCTGAAACCATCTCAACGTAACCTCTTAGTAAAGAAATTGCTTTCTCTACAGGAGGATACGGATATCCTTATCATAGACTTAGGCGCGGGTACCCACCAATCTATACTTGATTTCTTCCTGCTTTCGGGACAGGGCATTGTGGTAACGTCCCCTGCGGTAACGGCTGTACTTAACGCTTATGTGTTCCTCAAAAATACGGTGTTCAGAATGATGTACACCATCTTTGGGAAAGGAACCAAGGCGCACGACTATCTTGAGCAGAAACGCCGTGAGGAAAGCAGCGGACCGCACCGTTTGTATATTCCGAAACTGTTACCGGACATAAAGACGCTCGATCCTGTTTCATACAAGGATTTTATGGATCATCTCAATCGGTTCCATCCCCGCCTTATTACCAATATGATAGAGAATCCTAAAGATGTAGATGTGGGTATGAAGATACGGCGTTCCTGCGAAGAGTATCTTGCTATGAAGATCGAGCATCTCGGTATCATATACCGTGATTCTTTGCAAGACATAAGCCTTGCTGCACGGCTTCCCATAACGCTTTATAAGTCCAATTCCATTCTTTCCCAAGCGATTTACCGCATAGCGGATAAAATACTCTATTCTGAAGAAGAACACTTCAATCTAACGGATAAAGAGATCGGCGAGAGTTTCTATGAAGCCGGATTAGAAGCCGAGATTGATTTTGAAACCAAGATGGAATATGTGGAAGAGCTCCTCCATTCGGGCGCTTTGTCTAACGGAGACCTTGTGGAAACCGTAAAAACCCAGCAACTTGAAATAAACAAGCTCCGTAAAGAGAACAATTTCCTTAAATTAAAACTTTCCAAAGCGATGTCTCTAGGATACAAACCATGATGTTGGCAATACCTTTTCCTCAATGGCTTCACCCTGAAATCATTCAGGGTCTTCCTTTTCGGTGGTACAGTCTTATGTATGTGGCGGCTTTTGCAACAGCGTATTTTCTCTACCGTAAACAGATCAAAGAGCGTAATTTCCCCATGAGCGAAGACGGACTGTACGGTCTTTTTTTCTACTGCATCATTGCCTTGCTTGTAGGAGCGCGGGTATTTGCGACTATTGTCTATGAGACAAGCGATATGTACCGCCGCGAGCCGTGGCTTATTTTTTGGCCATTCAGAAACGGGCGTTTCACCGGGCTACAAGGCATGAGCTATCATGGCGGCGCTCTCGGCGGTTTACTGGGTATCATTATCTATTCTACGCTAAAAAAGTACGATTTTCGTGAAATCGGCGATATGTTTGCCGCGAGTATCCCGTTAGGCTATACATTCGGGCGTATCGGTAACTTTATCAACGATGAACTATGGGGAAGAATAACCACAAGTCCCATCGGCGTCATTTTTCCTGATGCGACGGCTTATCCCTCACGCCTCGACTGGGTAAAAGAAGCCGCCGAAAAGACCGGCGTCGCTATTCCCGGTCCTGACGCGCTGGTGAACCTGCCCCGCCACCCGTCTCAGCTTTACGAGGCATTGTTTGAAGGCGTGGTTCTATGGGTAATTATATGGCTTGTGCGGAACAAAAAGCCGTTTAAGGGTTTTCTACTTGGACTTTATTCGCTCGGCTACGGCGTCATCAGGTTTATTCTTGAGTATTTTCGTGAACCGGATATTGATCTTGGTTACCGTTTTGAGATCGTGAAAACATCTTTACCACAGGCTCTGTACCACCCGCCGCTGTCTTTTTCAACCGGACAAGTGTTTTGTATGGTGATGATAGCGGCAGGCATCGTGTGGTGGATTGTTGCCGCACGGCTGCCAGACAACAAAGCGATCAGGGTGTATTCCGGACAGCCTGCCGGTACGGTGGTCATAGACCGCGAAGCCGATAAGAAGAAACGGCGGAAGCTGAGAAAAAAAGCGCAACGAACGCAACGGAAATAAAGCCGCCGGTTATGAAGGAAGTCCTTTGTACCGTTTCTTGTACCATTATGACGCTTCAGTCTAATATCCTTCATTCGCTTGTTGGGATCGTAACGGCATGGTATACTTAGTAGATGGCTAAAACGTTGAATATTCCGATTATCTCCAAATTACTCTATATTCTTGGTTTTTTTGTAAGACTCTTGAAAGGTGCGGGGCGTTTTATGTTCAAGGGGCAAATATCCTTCAAGATACTCGTCATGCAGATACTCTTTACCTTCGTGGAAGCGATGAGTATAGGGGCGTTTCTGGCTATTGGCATAGGAGGCGCGGTCATCATCATCGTTATGCCGCTTTTGGCAAGTTTCTCACAAGAACACCGCATCTATTCCGTGCTTATAACGATGATCACGCGAGAACTTGGACCTCTGCTTACCGCGTTCATCGTTATCGCGCGATCCGGTACGGCAATTGCTACGGAAATAGCCGGTATGGTAATCTCGCATGAGATCGAGGCGTACATATCTGTCGGCATTGATCCGATAGAACATTTGGGAGTGCCGCGCTTTCTCGGCGTAACCATATCGGTTTTTCTTTTGAACGTCTATTTCTCCATCTTTGGACTTGCGTTCTCTTTCATCGTTTCGATGCTCTTCAACTCCATGCCGCCTTCCATCTATTTCAACAATTTATTACACGTTTTAACGATGTCTGACATACTCCTGACCGTGATAAAAAGTATAGCTTTTGGTATAATCATTTCTACGGTGGCTTTGTACCACGGTTTTGCGGTTGAACGGGCTAGTACCGAAGTGCCGGTAGCGGGCTTACGTGCGGTCGGTACCGCATTCGGTTGGTGTATTCTGATTGATATTTTACTATCGGCAGTTTATTACATGGCGGTGTAGGGAAAGGATTAATAAAAATATGGAAACCGTAATAGAAATGAAAAACGTCTATTTTCAGGCTCAAAATCAGGAAATAGTCCACGATTTCTCTTTTCAGTTTGAAAAAGGAAAAACCATCGCCCTTATAGGACCTTCGGGTAGTGGGAAGAGTACGGTGCTGAAACTTGCCGCGGGGATCTTGGTACCGGCAAGGGGGGACATCTTTTTTCAAGGACATAATATTTTCGCTATGAATAGGACGCAGAACCTCTCTTTCAGAAAGCAGGCGGCTATGGTGTTTCAAGATTCCGCGCTCTGGTCGAATCAGAGTCTATACCAAATATTGGAACTGCCGCTTAAACTACACTTTCCCCAAATGGACAAGCAGGAGCGGGATCAGCGCATGAATGACGTATTAGTGCAGGTGGGATACAGAAAGGCTCTCGATGTACGTCCCGCTCAACTTTCAATGGGCGAGCAGAAACTTATCGCGTTTGCACGGGCTATGCTTTGCGATCCTAATCTCATCTTTCTTGATGAATGGACGGAATCATTGGATGATGCTTCCGTACAGCGCCTTGTGAATTTGGTGTGGGAACGGCAGCGGAACAACGACAGCATCATTTTTGTCAGCCATAACTACAAGGTCATTAAGCATCTTGCCGATTACATTGTGATGATTGTAGACGGACGGTTTAGCCAGTTATTTACCAGGGAGCAAATCGCACAGGATGAAGATATGGCTCAACATATTGAGAAAAGGATAGCATTGTGAAATTTAAGATTCGTTTTGCCGATAAGATTGTAGGCGTTTTTATTATTGTCGCTATTGCGGTGCTGATCCTCGTAGTGGTTTTGATAGGCGGTAAACAGCGTTGGTTTGTGCAGGATCCTACTTATAAAACCTATTTCACAAGTGGAAATGGGCTTGGGCAGAACATGCCCGTAACCTACAAAGGGTTCACTATAGGTAATGTGAAGTCTTTTGCCCTAACCAAAAACGATGAGGTTGAAGTTTTTTTTTCCATATACAAGGAATATTCAGGGCGGGTTAAAGAAGGTTCCCTCGTTGAACTCAACGTAAGTCCTATAGGGCTTGGAAATTCGTTTGTTTTTTATCCGGGTCTTGGTGAAGATCTTCTTGTAGAAGGTTCCTCCATTCCGACCGTGTCCTCTGCTCTAGGGCAGACCTATATTCAGCTTAACATGTCTTCGGTGCCGGAGAAAACCGATAGCATCATGAACATCCTTTCCCAAGTAGAGGAAATCACCAGAAATCTGAGTGTCGTGCTTCTTGACGTGCAGGACGCGTTTGAAGGTACGGATCAGACTTCACTGGGGCGCACGCTTGGCGGGATTGAATCTACGCTTGCCGGTGTAAGCGCCCTTCCCGCTACGCTGAATAGTACCCTTGCCGGCGTTAATAACCTGCTTGCGTCATTGCAGACCCAGTTGAACGATATACTGATCAGTCTGCCGCCGATCTTGGCTGATGTAAATGCGCTTACCGGTAAACTCAATGAGCCGGATGGACTTGTGTATTCAACGCTTGATACCGGTGGACCCATCTACACCGATCTCGTCAAGACCCTTGATTCCATCAGCGCCATGATAAAAAATTTGGATGAGACTTCTAAACTGCTTCCCACGCAGCTTCCCGGCATCATTATGGAAGTGCGGATCGCGCTTAAAAACGTCAATGATCTGTTGATTTCCCTTGAAAACAACCCGCTCCTGAAAAAGGGTATTCCCGATAGTGTGAATACTCAGTCGAGCGGAACCAATTCGAGGGATGTGGAGTTTTAGATGATGAAAAAGAAAATTTTCCCCATTCTGTTATGTTTTATGCCGGCGCTGCTTTTTCTTATGTCGTGTTCCTCCGCGCCCAAGCGTCCTTCCGAGATTTTTAATACCCGCCAACTGGGAGAAAATCAGCTTGATCTGGTGAATAAGGCGGCGGATCAGGGGGACTTTGAACGGGCGCTTGGACTGCTCACCGAAGCGAAACGGCTTGCGGTAGCCGCGGATTATTCGAGTCTTCTGGTACGGACGAAACTCGCGGAAGGCGGTCTTTTGTATAATACGGGCAAAACGGATGAGGCGAGAACCGCGTGGACCGCGGCGCTTGCGGAAGCCGAACGCTCCGGCGATGCGGAACTTGCGTCTCAAACGCGGATTTATCTGGCGCGGAACGGCTTGGTAACGGGGAACGTATCACCCGATGAGGTTATCGCACGGGTAACAAAAGAAATTGCGTCCATAAAAAAGGATACGCTTTCCATAGCTTTAGGCTGGAATGTTATTGGTTTGGCTGAAAAGGAAAAAAATAATTATGCGGACGCGGAGGCGGCTTTTATGAAAGCCGTTGGTATTCACGACAAGGCGAATTACCTTGAACAAGCGGCCTACGACTGGTACCTCATAGCCTCGGCTCGCTCTATGGCGGGGCGGTATACTCAGGCCGTTGAAGCGCTCAATACGGCGCTTGCTTTTGACCGCCGGGCTGAGAACACATGGGGGCTTGCGTCAGATTGGCGCGCGATGGGGGATGTTTACAAGAAAGCTGGAAAAACAAACGAGGCACAGTCCGCATACGCGCGTGCAGCGGACATTTACCGGTCAATAAACAGGAGGCAGGAAGCGGAAGACACGGAGAAACGGATGCCGAACGCGGAATCCGTTTCTATTAAATAGAACTTTGTATTTTTCTGATTTTTCACGTTTGTTTCAGTCTACGCGATCACCTGAAGGGCGGCCCTTCAGGTGGGTTTAATACCCCGCCGCAGAGCCGCGGGGATTTTTTATTTAACTTCTTTCAACGACCCTTTAATGGTAAGAATGTCGTTTACAAGGGCTACATCTAAAGCACCGGTATAGTGCCGCGTCGCATTATTGCTGGAAACATCGGGCGTCAGAACGGCTTTAGACCAGTCAAAATCCACCATATTGCCGGATGCCTGTCCGGTCGTAGAAAATTCGGGTTTTAAGATAAATGTGTGCTGATCCTCGGTGGTAGCAATGCCCCGGGCAACTTTGCACGCATTCGCGACATCGAGTTTACCGTTCGCGTCTGTGATGATCTCATACGCGGAATCCCGGTGAACGTAGCGGATAGTAACCTGTTTACCGTTAGCCGTTACCTTAAGGTTGTCATAGACGCGCGTACCGTCGTCCGCGACCGGATACAGGAACAGGGAACGCAAGCCGCTCGGAATAGTATATCCCGTATGCTTGGCCGCATTTTCAGGAATGTCATAGGTTACGGCTTGATCGAAACGCGTTGTCGATTTCGCCTTACTCGCGCCGGTTGCGGCATCGAAACCATCCGTTACCGACACCCCCTTAGCGGTCCACTTGAAGTAGGAATTTGCATCCAGACCCGCAACATTCATACGGTAATCAATATTTGCGGATTCTCCTCCGCAACTGACAAAGATCGCAGCAACAATAGCCGCAAAAAATCCAAAAGTAATATGCTTATGCATAAGACCTCCTAAAATATTTTCTAATTATAACTCATGTTACGCATCATGTCTAGATTAATCCCGTCCATATCTTCGATAATTCACCTCCGAACAGAACTAGTTCTATTCAGATCCCCGATAATTCACCTCTAAACAGAATTAGTTCTATTCATATCCCCGATAATTCACCTCTGAACGGAATTAGTTCTATTCAGAGCCCCGATAATTCACCTCTAAACAGAATTAGTTCTATTCATATCCCCGATAATTCACCTCTAAACGGAATTAGTTCTATTCAGATCCCCGATAATTCACCTCTGAACAGAACTAGTTCTATTTATATCGCCGATAATTCACCTCTGAACAGAATTAGTTCTATTCAGAGCCCCGATAATTCACCCCTAAACAGAATTAGTTCTATTCATATTCCCGATAATTCACCTCTGAACAGAATTAGTTCTATTCATATCCCCGGCAATCTCCATCAGAGCCAGATTAATCTCCTTCCGAGCTAGATTAATCTCGCCCGGAACTAACCCCGCCTCTGCGGACGCCTCATGCGTAACCTGAAAGAATAAGAAAATGGTATTGTCAAGCACAAAACTTCCATACCATTTCTTGAATATAAAAATATCCATGCTTTACGCCCATTCCGCATAGGAAGGCGGCAAAGGGGTTGATTTTTTTTGCGATTATATTCATTGTAATCCCATGAAAACCGAATCCGATGCCTTCAAAGGCTTGTATGATATTGTCGCGCGGCTGCGCGCCCCGGACGGCTGTCCTTGGGACAGGGAGCAGACGCCCTCAACACTGAGGGGCGATTTAATTGAAGAAACCTACGAATGCGTAGAAGCCATTGACGAACAGAAACCCGAACATATCAAGGAAGAACTCGGCGATATATTTCTGCTTGCAACCATGATTTCCTATATGCACGAACAGGAAGGACTGTTTTCCGTTTCCGAAGTACTGGAGACGATCTCGAAAAAGCTCGTCCGGCGGCACCCGCATGTATTTGGAGATGCAAAAGTGAACGGCAGCGGGGAAGTTCTTCAAAACTGGGCGAAAATCAAGGTTGAACAGGAAGGGCGCGCGCCGAAAGACTCGGCGCTGGATGACGTGTCAAAAGCCCTGCCGCCCCTTGATAGGGCGTATAAATTGCAGAAAAAAGCCGCAAAACTGGGCTTTGACTGGGATACGCCGGCCGGTATTCTTGCCAAAATTCAGGAAGAGCTTGTTGAAGTTCAAGATGAATTCGGCGTGGAACGCATTGATTGCCCTGCTTTGGAAGCGGAATTGGGCGATGTGCTTTTCACGGTGATAAATCTCTGCCGCTTTTTAAAGGTTGAGCCGTCGGTTGCGCTCCAGCGCGCAAATATCAAATTCACACATCGTTTTAAGTATATAGAAAAAAAGATGAAAGAAACCGCGCAGGAAATGAAAAAAGAAAACAGCGCGGTAATGGAAACGTTTTGGCAGGAGGCGAAAGGGGATGAGAGCGGGCAGGAGACGCGGTGAACGCGCCCTACCCTTCCGCGCCTATGTCTTCAGAGATGCGGGGGAACAAATCCCCCGCGCCCCCAGCCCTACGCTTCAAGTTGCGCTCCGGCAAGAAGCAAGTTGCCCCGCGCTAGCGGCGGTTCAGGTTATAGAAGGCTTTCTTGCCCGCGTATTCCGCGACGCCTTCAAGCTCTTCCTCAATCCTGAGAAGCTGGTTGTACTTACAAATACGGTCGGTGCGGCTCATTGAACCGGTTTTGATCTGACCGGTCTCAAACGCAACCACGAGGTCCGCGATGAAGCTGTCTTCGGTTTCACCGGAACGGTGGGAAACAACCGCTGTGTAGCCCGCGCGTTTTGCCATTTCCACCGCTTCGTAAGTTTCGGTTATACTGCCGATCTGATTCACCTTGATGAGGATGCTGTTGCAGGAACCTTCTTTGATACCGCGCTCAAGGCGTTTGGTGTTGGTAACAAAGAAATCATCGCCTACGATCTGGATCTTGGAACCGAGCTTTTCCGTCATCTTCACATAACCAGCCCAATCGTCCTGATCAAGCGGGTCTTCGATGGAGATGATCGGGTACTTACCGATCCACCTTTCATAGAGTGCGATTATGTCATCCGCGGTAAAGAGTTTATCCGGGTTGGATTTCCAGAATTTGTACCCTTTCTTGCCGCCTTCGTCAAAAAGCTCGGAACTGGCGCAATCCATCGCAATGCCGAATTGCTCTTTGTCCGCTTTGTAACCGGCTTTCTCAATCGCTTTAACGATGAACTGGAGCGCTTCCTCGTTGTCGATATTCGGCGCAAAACCGCCTTCATCGCCGACGCCGGTGTTATGACCCGCTTCGTTCAGCAGCTTTTTCAAAGTGTGGAACACTTCGGCTGTCCAGCGCACCGCTTCCGCCATAGATTCCGCGCCCACGGGCATGACCAGGAATTCTTGAAAGTCGATTTTATTGTCCGAGTGTTTGCCGCCGTTGATGATATTCGCCATGGGAACAGGCAGGACCGCGGTGTGAATACCGCCCAAGTATTTGTAAAGCGGGACGCCGAGAGATTCGGCCGCGGCACGGGCGGTCGCCATTGATACGCCGAGAATGGCGTTTGCGCCGAGTTTACCCTTATTTTCGGTGCCGTCAAGCTCGATCATCATGCGATCCACATCAACCTGATCAAAGGCGTCAAAACCGATGATCTCAGGCGCAATAATGTTGTTCACATTCTCTACGGCTTTTTGAACGCCCTTTCCCTGATAACGGCTCTTGTCGCCGTCTCGCAGCTCGACAGCCTCATGTTCGCCGGTGGAAGCGCCTGACGGAACCGCAGCCCGTCCCAAAGCCCCATCTTCCAGATAAACATCAACTTCAACAGTAGGATTACCGCGTGAATCCAGAATTTCACGCGCTTTGACATGTTCTATGATACTCATAGATACCTCTCTATAAATCTGCGGTTTTTCCGCAGACATAAGATTAAAAACGAACCAACGGTTCGCGAACCAAGTGTTCGTAGATTTCTCTAAAACTAGATCGTACACTCTATTTTTAACCTTTATGTGGAAAGCGTCAAGGGGGGTGGAACGTTTTTTATTTGCAGCCGCAAACTCGTTTGCACCAAACTTGTTTGCGCCTCTGCGGCGGTTAAAATTGGTAACACTAACAAAAAATGGTAGTAACCGGGTTTGTTATACAAACCCCCGCAATGAAATAGTTTCCTTAAGGGCGAATTTTTACAACACAGAGCCGTTAGAACCGGTTTAATTATAATATGTTATGCCGGCATAACTAATCCTGCCCACCCGTGCGCGCTAATCCTGATAGTTTGGAGTAGAGGTGCACACCGTCGGCGTAAAGCGTCCCGCTATGATATCGCAGCGAAGGCGCTATCCATGTTATGTATCGGGAAAGACCGCTGCGATTGCGGAAGATAAAACCGTGCGGTATTGATACTTCCTAATGCGTAGTATGCCCAAAATGCCTGTCAAAAACACTTGCATTGCAAGTGAAGACAAGATACTATACATCTAGGGCGTGTTGACACTAAAGGAAAGAGAAGAAAAAGCAGATAAAATAAGTATGGAACTAACAGAAGATCACTATCAAGAGATAAAGGGATTACTGCCGAAGCAGCGGGGACATGTCAAGATAGATACTCGAACGCTGCTCAACGCGCTCATCTACCGGTGTGAGAACGGGTGTAAATGGCGGAGTTTGCCGCAAAGATTTGGAAATTGGCATGTAATCTAGATTGAAACGGCGGGCGGAACAAGGAGTGTTGGAACGGGTGTATAAGGCAATAGGAGAGGAAA
>JAITAN010000225.1 GCA_031284105.1 Treponema sp.
TTGCTTTTTTTAGGATTTCATTCGTCTCCCTCATGCCGGCATTTTCTTTCCGCAGCCGAGCCATCTCTTCATCTCGCGCATTTCCTCTACCGGTGAAAGCTTTCATATGTCCCGTTTCACTCCGCTTCATCTCCCGCATCCATCGTGCCGGCATATCCCGATTTATGCCAAGGTCTTGGGCAATCTCCGACCGCTTCCGCTTTGTGTTCCGGGCCGGTTCCACCGCCCGTTCCTTAAACTCTTTCGTAAAAACTCTTCGTTCTCCCATGATTCTTCCTTCTTTGATCATAGACTTAACTTCTTGTTCTTTCAAATGGGGGAGGTTCAGTTCCCTCCGACGTAGGTCTCGTCGATTTCCTCGGAGTCTTCAAACGCCTCTCTCGTTTCCACATTCCCATTGTCCCCAAAATTAGCCGAAGCATCCGCCATGCCCTCTTGCAGGCGACACCTCCCTCCCTTTCCAACCGATAGGAGGAAATCCCTTCTTATCGTTCAGCACGAGGTGGACGGCATAGAATCACTTCCCCATTGTCCATGCTGGATTTCTCAAAGAACTGTGTCCGAGAAGGGTGAAAAGGAGTCGTCACAGTTCCGGTAGTGGCAAACCTTCGCCTACTCCCTGTCCTTGTAGATCTTGATTTTGGCTCCGCAGTGAGGGCAAACAGGTTCGACATGGTAACGGACGGCGAAAAAGTAGCCAATGGCCGCTTTTCAGAAGGGTTCAGTTATACGTCAAGGGACTATTGTGAAACAAATTAAAGGACAGAGTAAAATTATTCGGGCTGCCGAAACGCCATAAACAGACGAAATATTAGGCGAAATATTCTCCCAAAGTTTGTTGGTAATGTAAAAAAATACGGTAGGAGCGCGGAAATACGCCGGTTATTCAGCGGTTGCAATTCATGGGGTCTTACGCTATACTGTTTCTGCGGGAGGCCTTTTTTAACGGCAGGGTGCGGAATCGGCATCCGCCGGATTACGCTCTATGGCAGCGGCAGCCTCCACAGCATACGGTTTTGGTCATGAAAATACTTTGTATATCGGATCATTTGGATCCGCTCGTTTACACAGCCAGTATTAAAGAACGATTTAAGGATGTCGATCTTATCTTGAGCGCGGGCGATTTGCCGCAGGATTACCTTGATTTTGTCATTACATCCCTTAATAAACCGCTGCTTTCTGTATACGGCAACCATGAGCTGGAGGGGCTTTCCAAACGCTCCTACGATAGCGCGCCGGTATTGTGGGAGCGGGAAGATGAGAAATTCGGTTCGGGCGTAATTCATATCGGATCAAAAATAAAGATTGAGCGAAAAATTATTTTTGCGGGACTCGGAGGTTCTATGCGGTACAATACGGGGGAGAATCAATATACCGATTTTCAAATGCTGATGGAAATCGTCCGTCTCATTCCGCGGCTCCTTTTTAACCGGCTTATATACGGGCGTTTTGTTGACATACTGCTGACCCATGCGCCGCCGCTCGGTATCCATGATAAACCGGATCTGTGCCATAAGGGTTTTAAGCCGTTTCTTTGGTTTATGAAGACGTTTAAGCCCAAGTATCTCGTTCATGGGCATATTCATTTATATGATTTATCGGATATACGCGTTACCGCCTACCATGATACGCAGGTTATCAATGCGTACGGACACTATATCATTGATACGGACGTTCTGTAAGAAGACACACTCAGGAGCAAGGCAATATATATGGAAACAAATGATACTATGCAGATGCTGCAAGCCGCCGAAGATTTTACCAGGGCGAAAAACAAGGCGTTGCTCACCCGTATTCAACATTTCATGCATACGGATAAGGATCGGCTTCTTTCTTTTAATGATGTAAAGGAAATTCTTCAGCCGAAAAATCAGTTTTATAAGGGAATGCAGATAATACCGGTTAGGCTCATCGTGGGAAGCGAGGGCAGGTATCAAGATTTTAATCGCTATTTTCTGCCTAAATCTGAGCACCTCCGCTCCCGCTGGGAACGGGTGGATCGAGCGCAGCTTAAAAATATCACCTTACCGCCGATTCAGCTTTATGAAATAGGAGGCGTGTACTTTGTACGCGATGGGAATCACCGCGTCTCGGTTGCCAAGTCGCAAGGAGTGGAAGCCATTGATGCGGAGGTGATAAGCCTTTCCAGCGAAATCGCCATAAAGCCGAGTCAGACTATTGACGATTTACGGCATAGCCTTATCCTGTACGAGAAGAACGTTTTTTATGAAAACACCGGTTTTGGCGCTTTGACCGGCGACAATACCCTTGATTTCACGGAAACGGGACGGTATGATACTATTTATAATCATATTCTGGTGCATAAGTATTTCATCAATCAAAGCATTAAAAAAGAGATTCAGTTTTCTGACGCGTTACTTTCGTGGTATAAAAATGTGTACAGTCCCATAGTGCATATCATCAAAGAGGAATGGATAAAACTCGATTTTCCGGGGTATACGGCGAGCGACCTCTATGTGTGGATTGTAAAGCATTGGGATTTTCTCAAAAAAAAGTACGGGATTCACTATTCGCTTTCCAAAGCCGCAAAGGATTTCACCGTAAAATACGGTGACGGCAAAGGGAGCTTTATGCGCTTTCTGTCCGGTATTGTCGGAAAAATAAGCGCAAAAGGGAGTACATGATGGGGATTTTATCCATACAATCGCATGTGGTCTACGGACACGCGGGCAACAGCGCGGCGGTTTTTCCGCTTCAGCGGCTTGGACACGAGGTGTGGGCTATCAATACGGTAGAGTTTTCAAATCATACGGGATACGGTGAATGGACGGGCAGGGTGCTTGATACCGCGCTCGCGGGTGAATTGGTCGAGGGTCTCGGCAAGCGAGGCGTATTGTCCAAGGTTGAAGCCGTGCTTTCCGGGTACATGGGGGACGCCGGTACCGGCGGCGCGGTTCTGGACGCGGTGAAGCGGGTACGCGCGGAAAACCGCGGCGCGATCTACTGCTGCGATCCGGTGATGGGTGATGTTGGGCGGGGCTTTTATGTGAAACCCGGTATTCCCGACATGTTTAAGAATACGATCATACCTATTGCGGACATTGTTACGCCGAACCAGTTTGAACTTGAAGCCTTAACCGGCATGGATACGTCAAATACGGCAAACGTAAAGAAAGCCGTTGCCGAACTGCACCGCATGGGACCAAAAGTGATTTTGGTAACGAGTTTCAAAGATGGGCGCGATACCGGCGAGCCGCATACCGGTATGCTGGTCTCTGACGGCGCGGAGATGTACCGGATAAAAACGCCGGAATTGCCGTTTCCTGCAATTATAGCCGGATCGGGCGATGTTACGACCGCGCTTTTCCTTTCCCACTATCTTACTACGGTCATGTATGGCGAATCCGGCGGCATACGACAGGCGCTTGAGTGGGTAACCGCCTCTATTTACGGCATTATGGAAGCGACTTACAAAGCGGGAAGCAAAGAACTTCTCGTTATTGAAGCTCAGGAAGCGTTGGTTAATCCGAACAAAATGTTTGATGCGTACCGTTTTTAATACATAGAGAGCGGTACAGTTGAACATTTTGGGAACGCAGAAAAAAAAGCAGGATATTCAGGATATATTTCCGCGTGAGATTCCTTATTATTGTTTCAAGGAATTCATCGCCCTTGATGCGGATCGGTTTACTATGCTCAAAAACCTTCTTGACAATGTACGTTTATGCTATACCGTGTGCCATATCAAGGGAAACCGTCATTTTTTTGTGTATCCTAAAGGTCTTATAACCGTGAATACGGTATCCAGCGTCAAAAACTGCTCCCCTGAACTGATCTTTCAAAAGGCGCTTGCGAAAGTCCATGTTACTACTGTGCTGGCAGCTCACTATGACCGCGCAGCGGGTAGTCCGGGCGCAAACGACAACAGCGCCGCGGTGTTTGAACTGATTAAAACCGCGCATATCTTAAAAATGGACAATATAGGAAACTGGCTTATCATTTTTACCGATAAGGAAGAACTCAAATTCGGCGATAGTCTTGTGGATCAGGGGGCGTATACCCTTGCAAAGGCGCTGAAGAAAGGCGGATTCGACAAAACGCAGGTGTTTATTTTTGATTGCTGCGGGATAGGGGATACGCTTGTCATCTCTACTGCGGTAGATCATATGCTTAAAAATGATGAAGCCTTGCGATTTTCACGTTCACGCCATCTTATTGCTCAAATGAGGGAACGTGCGCTCACAACCGCTCGTAACATCCGCATGGAAAAAGTACTGCTCGCGCCAACGCCGTTTTCGGATGATGCGGGTTTTTTTCGTGCCGGCATTGCCGCCCAAACCATCACGGTACTACCAGCCCATGAAGCCGCAGAGCTTGTCTCTTTTTTGCGGGTAAAGCCGGATTTTGCGACGGCGCTTGTGAGTAAACAGGAATCGTCAGGAGCCGGTTTTATTCCGCCTACGTGGGCGATCCTCAACACTGCGGAAGATACTATGGACAAACTCACGCCGCGTTTTTTTCAAAACATCGTTACTTTCGCCTACACGCTCGTAACCGGATGGCGCGGCAGATATACCTAATGTTTTCAAGACCTTAGGACTGTTTAATAAAGACTTCGTATAACGGGACTGGTTACGTTTCGGGCTAAAGCCCCCTCGGTCTCCGTAACAGCTAGGCCATTTCACACCCCAACGGAACTGGGGAATGCTTCATTCCCACGGCAAACTTCCGCCACATTTTGCCAGACCTGGTCTTTGCTGTACAAAGCCTTTATTCGGGCTGCAAAAACGTCATATACAGCCGAAACGTTATAGTGAAAAATAGCAAGGAAAGACAAGGGAAATCATTTGAAAACGGTGTATGATGAAACACTAATCGCCTGCGTCTAAGAATTGCCATGAAACGGCATGGATAAGAGATTTGACGTTACAATGACATCAGACATTAAAAAAAGTTGCAAAAAAGTGATAAAAACGCTCTTTACTTTGACAAAACTTGAAATTTTGTTTATGATGATTAAATCATGATGAAATTAACAGAATACTGGGCTGATTGGCCCGATATGCCGTATCCGAATTTTATTGCTTTTCTTGATGACGCCGAAGCAAAATGGCGGAATAAGACCGCTCTTTTTTACCGGAGCGGGAAAGCGAAAGAGTTTACCCAATGGTCGTATACATTTTTTGTATCCGAATGCAAGCGAATAGCGCGGGGACTCCTTGCCGCGGGTCTGAAAAAGGGCGACCGCGTTGCGCTCTGGGCTGAAAACAGACCGGAATGGATGGCGGCTTGGATGGGCGTTGCCATAAGCGGTATGGTAATTGTCCCGATTGATTTTCTTGTATCCGAGAAGGAATGTTCCAATATATTACGGATAACCGGCGCACGCGGCTTTTTTTATTCAGAGAAAAAGAAAGATTACGTGAACAATCTTACCATTCCGCTTGATATAAAAACCTGTGTAAGCGATAGCGCTTTCGCCGAATTCGGAACCGACTCTCAAGCTGCGGCGGTTATATTACCATCGGCGGATTCTATTGCGGAGCGCGATCCCGTGTCTATTGTGTTTACCTCCGGCACTACAGGCTTCGCAAAGGGCGTTACCTTGCACCACAAGGGTATCATTGCCAATGCAAGCGCCGCGGTCCGTTCACTCCGCGCTCTTTCGTCCGATGTGTTTATCAACGTTTTGCCTCTTCATCATACGTATCCAACAACCTGCTCCTTCATTTCACCCCTTTCTGCGGGCGCCGGCATCATTATTGTTGAGAAGCTCATTGGTAAGGTGGTGGTTGACGATATTCATGACGCGGGCGGCACTTTTCTCATTGCGGTACCTCTGCTTTACGATAAGGTTATGGTTGCAATCGATCAGGGGTACCAGAAACTAGCGCGGCCTTTGAAGGTGATTTTCAATTTTTTACGGAAAATTTCACTTGCCGAGGCAAAGAAGGGCAGAGTAGGATTTGGACGTGCGGCGCTTTCTCTGGTGCGCCATAAAGCGAGGCTTGGATCGATTCGTATGATGGTTGCGGGCGGCGGACCGCTTAACCCCAAAACCGCGGATTTTTTCGATTCTTTCGGCTTCAATATGGTACATGGATACGGCATGAGCGAGAACAGTCCTCTTATCAGCGTGAATACCCCGTGGCACAGGAACAATGTGTCCGTAGGCTTGCCGGTTAAACACACGGACGTCAAAATATTTGAGCCGAATGAAGAGGGTGTGGGTGAAATCATCGTCAGATCGCCCTCTCTCATGCTGGGCTATCACGAAAATCCCGAAGCTACTATGGAAATGTTTACTGAAGACGGCTGGCTTAAAACCGGCGATCTCGGCTACATCGACGATCTCGGTTTTATTTACATAAGCGGCAGGAAGAAGAACCTTATCGTCAGCTCCGGCGGCAAGAATATCTACCCGGAAGAAATTGAGGCGCATTTTTCAGGTTCACGAGTCATAGGCGAAGTGCTTGTCGTGGGACGAAAGGAACCCGAACATGGCGGGGAACATATCTTTGCCGTCGTTGTACCGAATTACGAGGCGTTTGAAGAGGATCATGGAAAAGGCATGGATGAGGCTTCCATAAGAGAATTGATAAAAAAAGAAATAGAAGAGGTAAACCGTTCTTTGGTAGGCTACAAAAAGATCATGGACTTTACCGTACGCAAAGAGCCTTTTGAAAAGAATGCCCAGCAGAAGATCCGGCGATTCCTGTACAAGAGTTACGAAGAGGCATGAACCATGCCGTGACGCGTTCTATTTCAATCCACGCAGGCGGTAGGCCTGCATTTTTTACACTATATAGCGCATATAATAAAAAACGCGATTATCCCAAGAGGTATACCTGACGCTCCGTTTTGCCCACCGCCTATAAATAATGCCGCAGGGGAACGCCCGTCTATGAGGTCTGACCTACCATACACTAATCTTAAATTGGCTTCAATGCTAATCTTGAATTGACCATACCGCACCGGCGGCGAGATTGGTACCGAAAGGTCTGACCTGCCTTGCCGTTGTTTGTATACGGTCTTTGTTTCCAGAAACGTACTGAACTCCGATAAATACAGGAAAAGCAAAACCAGGGAATGGATAGTAACGAGTCAGGTTTATAAAACTCGGTTTAAGTACGGTAAAAAAGCGAAATGTTTTTGCCTGTTCGAGAGAATAGTAGTGGTAAAAAAGAGGGCATGAGCCGGAAAACCCCTGTAACCAAGTTTAAGAAACAAAAAGGGCGCTCTTTTTTACCGCGTATACAACTGACGGTACTACACGATTTCCGAAATCATAAAGATAGAACATCAAGAAAACACTTAAAAACCTCTGTTCATAGCAGGCGGTATGGCACATAACGTTATGCAGTATGCGACGTTTGGGCTGGGAGAATACGGGCTGCGCAGCAGTCCCGCCCAGCCCAAATGTGGGTGTAGTGAGCCGAGTGAGTGATGCCGCATGCCGACCGACCTAGGCGAACGGAACCCCGAGGGCCGTTAATGCCCGTAGCGTATATTGGCATGTTACGCGAACTGGGGGCGTACACCATTTTTATTTTTCATCGTCATCACTATTTATTGCCGTTAATAACATATCAATTTCTTCTTGAGAAAGAACTTCTGTACTATAACTATCAATTATTTTTTTTGAATGATTGTCATAATTATTTTGTTTTATATCTTCAGTGGACCTATGTTTATATTTTATTATGTTAATAGTAATAATTATTTTCCAATTCAAAATATTTTTTATAATTTTACTTAAACTATCAAAGAATTTATTGTTCTCATTTTTTTCATTTGATAAATAGTCTATTTGGTGTTCAATTTTAATTTGTAATTGCTGTTCTTTTTTTTTATAGAAAGGAAATTTTTTAAACAATTGTTTCCCACGTTTTTTTAAATAAATGTCTCTTTTTGTATAATTTATACAATGATCAAAACCCATATTGCCAATTATTTCAACAAATTCCAAATCATTTATTTCCTTATTAAATGATAATTTTCCTAGGGTTTTATTAAAATCCAAAGGATATAATTCATTATCTATCGTTTTTTGATCCATTATACCTAATTTTACATTAGACATTATTTTTTGTCAAGCCTTTTCAACCAATTTTAGCCCCAATTTCACCTAACGTTCCGGCTGTATGCGACGGTTTGTCGGAAAAGTAGACAAACCACAAAAAGTGCGGCATGCTTAGCCTATCATGCCGCGATACAAATACGTTGACCGGTCCCGGGGCTTGTTCCTGGCCGGGCGCCTTGACGAGCGGCTCCTGCCGGGCGCCTTCGAGTTCACCCCGGACTACCTTATCGACCGGATGGACCTTGCGTCGCCGCCTTCCACAACGACGGCAGCGGCGCTCCCGCCTATACCCCCGGACTGATGCTCAAAATCATCCTCTACCGTTATTCCCGCGGCATTATCGCCGGCCGCCCTATCGAGCAGGCTTGCAAAACAAACATCCATCGTGAAAGCCCTCGCCCGGGACGCGGAGCCCGACCACGACGCCATCGCTCACTTCATCTCGAGCCGGGCGCAGGCGGTGAAAGAGCTATTCCCGCAAGTTTTATTCGAGCGTCATGCCCCGGGGCTTATCGGCGGAGAGCTCTTTGCCATAGACGGCTGCAAGCCGCCCTCCAACGCGTCCAAGGAATGGTCCGGAACGATGGCGGAGCTTGGCAAGACGCCGGCGGATTGGACACGGCCGATGGAGCGGAT
>JAITAN010000238.1 GCA_031284105.1 Treponema sp.
AGTATAAAATGTATCTGAAATAATATCAAGCTTTGCGCCGGCATTTGATGTACAGTTTAATTTCCTTGCCAAATAGCCATCGGCAACATCAGATATTATTATTGTGATGAATAAAATCAGTAAAAATAGATTCTTTGTACATTCATACATAAATATATCGTGGATTATTGCCGTAAAAGGCAAGACAAGCGCTATCCTTAACACGGATAAGATATTCGGAACATTTTTCTTGATTGTTTCTCTCATAATCATTCAATATTGTTTATTTTTTCAAAAAATTCCTCTTTTGTATCGCAGACAACAAAGTTTCCTTTTATCAATCCGAATACCTTTCCCGTAAGTTCCGCGTTTTTATTCAAGCACTTATGGATGCAGCCGGTACTGTAATCTTTCGATGCAAACCGCTCTTTAAGTTCATTCACATCAAAACCTGAACATTTCTTGCAGACTCTCATTTTCTTTGCGCCAAACATAGACTTGCCTTCTTATTCAATAAAAATTCTTGCCGCAAAGCGGCGCGGGGTAAACTCGTGGAAGAATAAAAAAATCGTATTACATATATTGATTTTTGTCAATAGATATTCGTGCCGTCATGGACGCCATGCGCGCCCGCTATTTTTAGAAGAATTAGAAAACAAAGATGATTTTATATTTAGGTTTCTACGTTAAGTCATTCGTATGCAGTTCATCAGTGGAAGATTAAATGGCAAAAATCATGGGAAAGATATAATGATTATATAGAATGGGATAGAGAACAATAAAACAAGGAAAAGGAATACATAAGGTAGAAAAAGGGAAATTAAAAACAGTATTAAGAATACCGGTGAGGAACATATAATAAAAATACGTGTAGAGGCGAGCGCTTCACGTAAACAGGCCGGTATATGTTCCCCGCTAAAGCGGCGCTGCCGGGGCTAAAACCCTTCGGACTCCGTGCGCCGGGGTTCGGTCGCCTACGGCTTATTCGCATGGCCCGCTGCGGCGCATTCAGGCGGCACGAAACTCCGGAATGCCGTAAATAGAAAATACGGGGCGGATGAAGGGTTGAGGTCATGCCGCTACGGTTGACGGCGTCGGGTTTCTGACCGTATGATAAAGAATTCTAACGGCGAGATAAGGAAATGTTCCGCTTCAATTATAGCAGCTCCTATGGGGCAGCCACAAAAAGGCGCACCCCAACGGCGCGCTCCGTGTCATCACAGCACGCGTACCGGATCCACGTCAACTTCCAGATACACTTGATTGTCCTTGCCTTTGTCGTAACACGAAGCCGCTGCGCCCGCCGCCTCATGGAGCGCGGACATGGTTTTTCCCCGCAGGAGGATATGGTAGCGGTAGTTTCCCGCGATAAGTCCAAGGGGACATTCCGCGGGACCGAGCATGTCGGAGTCGTGCGGCAGGAGGGGTTGTACAATCGAGGCAAGCCGCTTAATCGCCTTATCCGCGCGCGTTCCGTCTTTTGAACGCACGGTAAAACGTATGAGCCGCGTCCACGGCGGAAAGTTCAATGCCGCGCGCTGGGCAATTTCAGCGGTAAAGAAACCCTCTATGTCAAGCGCGCACGCCCTCGTGATAATCGGATCTGTGGAACGCAAGGTTTGCACGATGACCTTGCCGTCCGGAAAATACCGCCCCGAACGTCCCGCAACCTGTACGATGAGGGAAAACGTACGCTCAGCCGCGCGAAAATCCGGTATATGCAGCCCCGTATCCGCTAAAACCACGCCGACAAGCCGCACGCCGGGAAAGTTTAAGCCTTTTGCCACCATCTGGGTACCGAGCAGTATATCAAACCGGCGGTTTCTGAAATCCTCCAACGTTTCTTTGATATGCTTGCCGCCGCCCACCGTGTCGGCGTCCGCACGCGTTATGCGGAGATCGGGAAAGGTACGACGTACTTCTTCTTCTATTGATTCGGTACCGAAACCGGAATAGCCGGCTTTCAGGGAACCGCATTGAGGACAGACCTCGGGCGGCGTCTCACTATAGCCGCAGTAATGGCAGACGGCGCGGTTACGCGCTTTGTGAAAGGTGAGGGAAACGGAGCAGTGTTTACAGGTAAGCTCAAACCCGCAATCCGGGCAATGGTAAAAATAGGCGAATCCGCGCCGGTTCAAAAACAGAATCGTCTGCCGGTTCATGGCCGCGGTTTTGCGGATTTCTTCTTTTAATTCCTTGGTAAGACAGCCGTCCGAATGGGTAAGGGGAACGATCTTTATGTCAGGCGTTTTACCGCCGGAAAGCCGTTTCGTAAGATCGATGCGCTTAATGGCGGCGTTGCCGGCGGCAGCGCCGTACGCCGCGTCCATGAGCTGCCACGCCTCTACCGAAGGCGTGGCCGAACCCATGACCAGCCGCGCGTGTTCTACCTTGCACCGCCTCATGGCAACCTGACGGGCATGATAACGCGGGGCGTTGCCGCTCTTGTACGATCCGTCATGTTCCTCATCAATGATGATAAGTCCCAGATTTTGCACAGGAGCGAAGACCGCGCTCCTCGGTCCCACCACCACCCGAATATCTCCTTTGCGTATCTTCATCCACTCGGTAAAACGCTCCGCAGGACTCATACCCGAATGAAGCGTGGCCGCAATGCCGCGGAACCTCTTACCGATGGCATCCGCGGTCTGCATGGTAAGGCTGATTTCGGGTACCAGATAGATGACCGATTTGCCCTCTTTCAGTATTCTTTCGGCGACACGGAGGAACACTTCGGTTTTACCGGAACCGGTAACGCCGTACAGGTAAAACAGGGGAAAACGCGGAGATCGTTGGAACGCGGCGCCGCCAGGCGTGGTGATGATCGCTAACGCCGCCTCTTGTTCTTCGGAAAGCGGAAGCTCGACGGTTGTTATCTCATTACCGGAAAATGAAGGATAATCGCCGCTTCGTTTACCGGACGGAATCATGGCGGCAAGCGCTTCTCCCAGACTGCAAAAGTAATAATCGGATACCCATCGGGCAAGTTCAATGTCGCGCTTGTCGAAGGTTGTTTCTTTATCAACAACGCGGCTTATGGGTTTTACGGCTTCTTCTTTAAGGTTCGGCGGCAGAATATCCCGTTCACCCACAGCAAAGCCGAGAACGCTGCGGGAACCTAACGGCGCCATGACCCGCTTGCCCACATAGGCGCGGGTCCCATCGTCAACTCGGTAGGTAAATGAGGAATCGGCCGGAATGTCGAACACAAGGTCTATATACTTAGGCACCATGAAATCCGTGAGCATTGCGTGTACGCGCCGCGGCATATTTGAATACGCATGAGGTTGTCCCTAAAGATGCGAACACACCGCTTGTGTCCATCGCGTCTGTCGTTTCCATGCCGGTATTCTATCATACACGCGGCGTATTGAGCAATCGCGAGGCGTTTTTCTAATCCGCCGGATACGGCGTCCTCTGATCGCGCCAACGCCTCCGGTGTTGCCGGAAGTCTCGGCGATACTAATGCGTATTCGCGCTGCGCAAAGAGATAGACCGTTTCGGAGACGCCGGCGTTCTTTTTCAAGTCCGCAGTTAAAACTTTTATCTATCTCACTAAAGATAACCGGTTACAAATAGACATGGGGCGGCGCTTTCTAGAGAGATAAGAGGCTTATATAATGATTGTCCGCTGCTCTCTACGGCGCGGGCGGAGCGTTCTACCCGCGAGGGGCGTATCGGCAGCGTACCACGATACAACCGCCCGGCCGCTTTTTCGGGCGGACGGACCGCCGTCTTTTTCACCCATTACGCCCGCTGGCCGTTATAACGTTCATTTTTCATTATCGTGGGCGTTAGCGTCCTTACCTTTGGTATGAATACGCCCTAGGGAAGCGCCGGTTTATTCATAAAGAGGGGGGCGCTGTTTCCATGCCTCATGCGGCATATAAGTGCCTGGCTGTCGCGCCCCCCTGTCTCCAGCCCCGCGAGCGGGACTTCCGCCACCCCCCAATCCGGCCGCCTCATGGAACCCGCGGTTCCCCAGGGCGTGTTCACGCAAAGCAATACAAATACAAGCGAGATAGATAAAAGCGGAAAAGATACGGGCAAGTTTGTCATAGCGGGTGCAAATCCCTCGAAATCCCTTCGGCCGCCGGAAAAACCGCTCCGCCTCATTCCTCCTCTTATAAAGG
>JAITAN010000044.1 GCA_031284105.1 Treponema sp.
ATGTCTGACCAAAAATTATTCAGCGCCCTTCATGGATTCCGCCATCTTGATATTCCGCAGTTTCGGCAGCATGAGGAGATCAACTCCGCCTGAGAAAAGCAGCGTGATGATACCGGAAAGCGCAAAACCAAGAGTGGATATACGCCTCCCGAACATGAGATCCGCGTTCTCCGCAACGCCGATGATGAAACGGTGTAGCGGAATACCCAGAAACAAACCCACAGCGGCGCCTGTGATACTCAACACCGTGATTTCCCTAAAAATATAAGCCGCAGCCTCGCTTTGGTGAAAACCAAGCACGCGCAATGTGGCAATCTCCCGCTTACGCTCGTTGATGTTGATATTGGTGAGATTGTAAATGACCAGCATCGCAAGGCAGCCCGATGCGACAATCAGGATAACCACCACAACATTGATACTGTTAAGCAAGTTATTGTAAGAGGATTGGGTCTGGGAAGTGAACGAAACCAGCATCACGGTACCGGTGGAAAGCATATTTGCGGTAAGCGTATTCTGGGCTTCTTCTTCATGGATACCGGTAATCGCCAGTATGGTTCGGAACGGGATTTTTTCTTCATACTCTCCGCCCTCTCCGTGGAAAGCGCTCCTATAAGCGGCATTTCCAATATAACAATAGACGCCCACGTAATTTTCCGTAATGCCCGAAAGCCTGAACTCGCCGCGTTTTCCTTCCGCATTTTCAATGGTAAACGTATCGCCTATATTCAAATTGAAGCGTTCCGCGGCTTTTTCCGTTACAATAACGGAGGCATCAGAAAAAGCGATGGCTTTTTTTGTTCTTCTGTCCCGCAGATTGATAAAATCAGGGAAACCGTCCGCATATTGGGGAATAATGAGCGATGCACCGAGCCTTTCATTGCCGCGACGGATAAAACCCGCTTCACTATGAACCGCAATCCACCTGCTCTCGTCATCAAGACCGTCAATTTTTTCAATTTTTTCTACTTCTTCTATTTCCGGCTTGAGTTCAATACAGACATCATAGAGCAAAATATCGGAGAATTCGGTACGGGCAATATCAACCATAGAATCTCTCAGGCCGAAACCGGCAACCATGAGCGCGGTACAGCCTGCGATACCGGTAATAGTCATAAAGAAGTGCCGTTTTTGGCGGATAAGGTTGCGAGCCGTAACCTTGTGGGTAAATTTCATCCGCTTCCAAATGAAGCCGATATATTCAAGCAAAATACGCTTACCCGCCTTCGGCGCACGCGGCAGCATGAGGGTTGACGGTTTTTCCCACAGCGAATGATGACAGGCGAATATGGTCGCAGTTGTGATGCAGGTAAGCATGAGCGTACATGCAATGAGGCCAAAGCCCCAGTTAAAAGCCGTTACAAGGGGCGGCAAATGGTACAAGGTTCCGAATGCGTTATAAATGGCTATGGGAAAGACTCTAAACCCGATAATCATACCGGCCGCGGATCCCGCAATACCGGTTAAGCCGCAGTACACGAGGTATTTCACAAGAATCGCCCGTTTCCTGTATCCCATGGCTTTGAGCGTACCGATTTGGGTGCGTTCCTCATCAACCATGCGCGTCATAGTGGTAAGCGATACAAGGGCTGCAATCAAAAGAAAAAAGATCGGGAACACTGTCGCCACATCGTTGATCTTTTCCGCATTAGCCTTATACGCCGCGGCTCCAACGTTGCTGTTGCGGTCGAATACGTACCACACGGGCAAAGGTATATCTATTTTAATGCTTTGCGCGCGGGCTTCTTCCAGCTTTTCAGCGCCGCGCCGTAATTCCGACTCCGCGTTCTCTCTTTCCCGTGCAAACCGCGCCTCGCCTGTAGCGAGTTCTTGCCGCGCGTCCAGCAGTTTTTGCCTGTTCGATGCCAATTCCGCATCGCCCGCGGCAAGTTCCGCTTCCCGCGCGGCCAGCTCCAGTTCCGCATTCGCGAATTCCACGTCCGCCTTCCGCCTGCCCGCTTCAAGTTCGGCCCAGCCCTGTTGTATCGCCGCTTCCTGTTCCGCAATAGTTTTGACGCCCGCGTTGTACGCTGCGACTCCCGCATCGTACTGGGCGACCGCATCTTTGGCTTTTTTAGTCATCATACGCCACCACGAGGCGCGTGTTTTTTCCACTTGTTCCCGTGCGCGGTCAAGCAGAGCCTTATTCTCGGCAAGGGTCAGCTTTGCCTGCGCGATTTCCGCCTCACCCGATTTGAGTTTCGCGCTGCCCGCGGCAAGTTCCTGTTCCGCATCGGATTTTTCACGCGCAAACCGCGCCCATCCTTCGGCTACTTGGTGTTTCCCGTCCGCTATGCGCGCTTCGGCATCCGCGAGTTGTTCCTCTCCGTCCGCAATTTCAGACGCGGCGCTATTCAGCCGCCTTCTGCCTTGGGCAAGTTCTTCATAGGCGCGGCGCCGTCCCTCTTCGTACTCGGCTTCCGCTTCGGCAAGCGCTTCGTTCTTCTTGCGAGCCGCGATTTCTTGGGCATCCACGCGAATTTGCTGTTGTCTAAGCAGAGCGCGTTTCGTACCGCACGCTTCGATTTGTTCGACTCCGGCGTCAACAAGCGCCTGATACGCGGGAGAAAAGGCTTCCAAACCGGCAGCGTCTTTCAAAGTAATAAAAAAGTCGGTGTATGCGGCTAGGTTGTAACGTTGTTTATCTACATACATGACCACGTCAAGCGTTCCTCCGCCTGCGGTAGCCGGCTCCCGTTCCGTTGCAAGAAACAGCGGACTTTTGACGATGCCGGTTACCGTATAGTCAACTGTATTGAAAATATCGCCAAGCGTTTCAAACGAGGCGTTGTATTTGAGGGTTTCATCCGATATGGAGACTCTAGTTCCAATCTGCGGCGCAATGAGCCGCCCGCCGCCTTGTTGTGCAAGACATTCACCAGGGGCTTGGGGCATTCGTCCTTCGATTAGTTCCGGTGTATTGAGGGATATATCCGCAAGCGGGAGTCCGTATATGCGGGCGACAAGAGTTTCATCGCTTTCCGTTTTGATGAGCGCGTCCAACGCATACGCGCCCATTACCCGCTCGACCGTATCAAGAGCGGCGAGTTCCCGTTCATCGGCTTGGGTTAATCCCATAGAACCTTTGACAAAAACATCCATCATGGACGTTTCATCAAAATAACGGTCAACCGACAGCATCATATCCGGTGTAGTGGCGAGCAATCCCGCAAGGAAGCCCACGCCCAACGCCACGATCCCGAAGAGCGCGATAAACCTGCCGAGACTTCCCCGAATTTCACGGATAACGGTCAGTATGTATGTTTTGCCTATTTCTTTTGACATGCGTATGATTAAAGCCGGTTTCAAACGGCAAAGCGCACTCTAAAACGGGCGGGAAACCGCGGTCGAACGCATGGGAAAAACGTGTTTTCCGTGTTATTTGACATACAAAGCCGTTTAACGCGCGCGGCGCGGTACGCGTTGCATACTGCGCCGCGTACCGCGGCTGCCGTCCATACCTCGTTGAGCATGGTAATTCGCATGGGTCTATTTTATAGCTTTTTCCCGTCTTGAGCAAGGCTGGTTTTCATTCACGGCGGGCTTCATACCGCTTTTATGATGCCGCTATCCATATGCCTACCGATAGCGCAAAGGTAAGATAAAAAGCAACCCGCGCATATTGCCAAAATACGCGGCTTGTGCTGTAATATTTTTTATGAACATGTCTATACTATGTTCAAAAGCGATCATAGTAACGAGCGGGATTACCCGTGGTACTAGCCTCAAAATACCCCCCGCCAAGTAGAACCTACTATACCCGTACGGCGCATAGCGCAGGCGGCATTTTCCCCATATTCAGGCGTATTCAATACCACGGCGTACGCCGT
Organism: Treponema sp.; assembly: GCA_031284105.1. Taxonomy (GTDB): domain Bacteria; phylum Spirochaetota; class Spirochaetia; order Treponematales; family Breznakiellaceae; genus JAIRKH01. The sequence continues at coordinate 3,828 of JAITAN010000044.1, forward strand.
TCCCTCCGAGCCGCGCGTACCGTGCGGCGTATGTCAGGTTTCTTTACCGGCGGCGAGGGTCAGGAGAGACCATTGCGGAGTTGTTTTCCTTCAGCAGAGAGTTGAACGCGGCGTTCGCTCCCATACCGCGCACCGGTATCACCCGCTCTATTGTCAACGGGCAAAAGTTCCAGACCGGCGCGGGCATGACGGACCCGGACGCCATAGCCGCCATCGGCAAGCGACTCGGCGCCGACTACGTTGTCGCGGGTAGCGTATAGATTCGCCTAAGTTCGAAAAACTGGCCGTGGCGCCGGTAGAAATGGGCGGGAACATCGACTCTCGCGCCA
>JAITAN010000052.1 GCA_031284105.1 Treponema sp.
ACTTTCTTTTCGTTACCCAGTACCGTTACCGCTTTGTTTATCTTTTCCGCGATGGCAAGGGCCAATTCTTTATGCATATACTATCCTTATACAGGTATTGTATAGCCGCTAAATTATTCAGTCAATGGGCGCACGTACGTTAGAGCTGCGGTTTTTTCGTTGTAAAGTACCGATCCATCCGAATAATTTCTGCATAAAACAGGGGGATTTGCAAAAAGGGTTCCCTTTATAAGCCGCCGCGCAGCCGCGGTTTGTATGCCGGAGAGCATCCGTCCGGCCGGACTCATCAACAATCTACCGTTATTTGGTTTTGATTTTTTCAAAATTTCCTCCGCCCATTCCCCGCCGGCGTCCGTTGCATTGCCGGTCATTTTTTCTTCCATTGCTTTACATCTCCTGGTAGGCAAAAAAATCAAAATCCGCGAATACGGTTCTGTCATCCAAATCTTGACAACATATTCCCACAAACGCACCGGTAAACACAAGACCGTTTTTTTCAATGTAATCATCCGAAAGATGCTCCGCAGGAAGCTTTCCTCCAAGAGGCTGCCATTCCGTACTATTGGTAGAATAAAAGAACCGAAGCGTTTCTCTATGTACTTCTACCGCCAAATACAAAGGGATCCCGGAAGGAACGGTAACGCCTTCAACCGCATAGGTAAGTTTCTTGTTATCACATATCAATACATTCAAGACAGGGGTATCTTTTTCCCCGGTAAGATGGGCGTACATCCAGTTTTCCGTATTATAGATACACACAAGCCCCGCCGTCTGCCGGAACGATTTTGGAATGAATTCCAGCGCCGTTTCCGCCCGGAAATGGACGCTCTGCCAGCGGGCGGCAACCAAAGCCTGACGATGCAAAGACGCGAGGCTCTCCCGTCCGTACAGTCTGAGCCGGCCGGGGCGCTCGGTCAAGGTCATGGCGTCCCCGACCGGACCTCTCAATGTTTGGAACCAGTCGGGTAGTTCTTTATCATCAAAATCAGTGCATTTACTGTGATTGGTTTTTTGTATAGCGTCCGCCGATATTTCTACTTCCAAAGAGGGTTCGTTACCGCCGTTGTCCAGTCGGGGCCATCCATCCATCCATGTTATTTTCTGCAAAGCCGTTTCCCGCCCCAGGGGACAATTCCCCCGCATGGTCAGCGGACGGGCGCAGATATGGGTAATATACCAGTCGCCGTTTTTATGAATAAAACTCGCGTGTCCGGCCTTTTGCAGGGGATTGTCAGGGTATGGCGCTGATGTAAGCAGCGGATGATGCGGCGAAATTTCGTAAGGCCCCCATACCGATTGAGAACGCGCCGCAACGGCGGCGTGTTTATACCCTGTGCCCCCGGCGGCGGTGAGCAGGTAATACCAGCCGTCCTTTTTCAGAATCTGCGGCCCTTCGGCAACGCCAAGTCCGGTTACTTCAAATATCTTTTTTTGTTCTCCGGTGAGTTTCATGGTTGCGGGGTCTAGTTCCCGCATCACGATCCCCGCAAAACCCGCGTGTCCGGGTCGGTAATCCCAGAGCATATTCAAAAAGTATTTTCTGCCGTCATCATCATGAAACAAGGCGGGATCAAAACCTGATGAATTGATATATATCGGCTCTGTCCAATTTCCGTCTATGGTTTCGCAGACGGTCAAATAATTGAGCGTATCCTTAAAGCCGGTACGGGTATACACACCGGTTATGGCAAGCCAGAATTTGCCGTCCGCCCAGGAAAGGTGGGGCGCCCACAACCCGCCGGAACTTTCCACTCCGTAGAAGGTCATGGTAACCGGGCGGGAAACCGGATCCCAGTTCGCTAAATCCCGTGAGTGGTAGATACAGATACCGGGCCACCATTCAAACGTAGAGGTTGCGATGTAGTAATCTTCCCCAACCTGACAAGCGCCGGCATCAGGGCTGAAACCGGGGATAATCGGGTTCTTGATTTTCATACTATTTTGCCATCCTTTATGGTAATCAACATACTTCCATTCTCGAATGATATACCGGTGCGCTTCCTTACCTGTCCGTGTAGCGAAAAAACCGCCAAAAGCATCCTGTTTCAGAATAAGCTTCGTTGGAACAGACATTACTTGATGGCTTCTCCCGTCTGATGTCAGGTATTACATCAAGGGGCGTATCATACGCCATCGTTCGCCCGCCCGCGAAACGTTCATGAGTCCAAAAGTCATACCATTCACACCACAAGGCAAAAATACACTCCGCGTTTTTCTCCCCTGATAAGCGGCGCGACAAGAAGGCTTTCTCCCGGCATATACCGATCATCAATGGCATGGATACGCCCATCAGTTTGATAATCAAGCGCCGGAGAGCGGACCGGCGGTACTCCCTCAAGACGCTATCTCCAGAAAGACGGGTAGAGATAAGGGATCAGAGGCGCCCGTAATGCAAGGTATTTTCTGGCAACGGCGATAATACTATCACCCGCCGCCGGAAAAAAGATTGTAACGGCAGACGGCTTCCGGCAGGGAAGGTCCTTCAAAAAAATATATATCCGCACCACGGCAATTTGGTATCTCGATAAGAACACGCCGTTCGGTCTTCGCCCGTTTCAGGGCATACAGGGCCCGCTCTGAAAACTCGTTGTGTTCTTTTACCGGTTCGCTGCAATCCTTTGACGAGCCTTTCACGCCGTTTGTACCAAGATAAAAAGCAACATAGCGAAAGGTATCCACCAGAAGCCCATATCCGGCGGCGGATACATAAGAGGGAACCGGAGCGTGGCTTTCGCCGGTATCGGCAACAGGCTCGCCGTTTACTTTCATAAAACGCCGCCGGCCCGCGTGATTAAACGAATAAAACTGTAAACCGAAACCGTAAAAATCCTCATCGTTTTTCATGGGGAGTTCTACAACGAAACCGCGCCGGGTCTTGCGGGAAACAATATCCCCGTAGCGGAATGGCAATGACGCCGTATTGTCCGCAATAGGAACTTTGTTTCCAACGCCAAAAAGCCTGACCGGTGTAACCTCTTCAGGAGAACCAAATGTATCGCGCCAAATACCTGAACATAACGCGGAAGGATGCATTATTTTAGCCCCTTCTTATATTTCATTGGCGTTTTTCCATAAATTTTCTTAAATAGCGCGCTGAAATACCGCGGATCTTGAAAGCCCACCTTTTCGGCCAATTCCCATGTTTTTATATCTTCCCGTTTCAATATACTCAATGCGTGTTCCATTCTGATGCGGGTAAGGCAATCCTTAAAACAAGCTCCCGAATTCTTTTTGAAATAGACGCTAAAATAGAAAGGGTTCAAATATGCTCTCCTTGCGATTTTCTTCAGCGTAATATTTTCAGCGTAATGCGAATCCATAAACAATAGTATATCTCTTATTTGGCGATTATTCTGACGCTTAATAAACTCGGGGATTATTTCTTTTTCGTATCCGCGCTTTGAGACAAGCGTATCCTTCTCCATACGGAACACCTTGTCCATAGCCTCTCTTGCCTCGGCCTGGGCGTCAATTTGACGCAGGGCGTCCTCCACGGAAGATGCGAGCTTTTCTGTGTTTATCGGCTTGATCAGATAGTTCAAAGCTCCCAATTCAAGAGCCTCCCTTGCGTAGTTAAAATCCTTATGGGCGGAGATAAAGATCGCTTTGGTTTCCAGTTTCTCTTTTTTAATAGCATGAAGTATATCCAGTCCGGTACGGAGGGGCATACGAATATCCAGAATGACCAGATCGGGTTTAAGCCGCAGGATGGCTTCTTCCGCATCCCGCCCGTTGGTAGCTTCTCCCACAATCTCTATATGCAGAGAATGCCAGTCCAGTAATTTTTTTAGGCCCCTGACAATGATATGTTCATCGTCTGCAAGAAACAGTTTATACATTGGAAGCCTCGTGATAAACGAGAGGTAAAGTCAATAGAATAACGGAGCCTTTGCCGGGCGTACTTTCAATAGACAGGCCGTAGCGCGCGCCATACCGGTATCTAATCCTGTCATGAACATTTTTTAAACCAATCGAATCCTGACTTTCATGCGCCTTGGGAACTTTATAGTCCGTCTCTAAATGGGCGGTAAGTTTTGAGACTGCCGTTTCTTCCATACCGATCCCGTCGTCATGTACTTTGACAAACAGATCCTTTCCTTTTTTTTCAACGGCAATCACGATACGGCCTTGCCCAAGGGGCTTGATTCCATGAATAACCGCATTTTCCACAATAGGCTGAAGCATAAGATTTAAAACCTGTGCGTCCTCTAATGCAGGATCGCACATGATATTCCAGGTAATAGTGCCCTCATAACGAAGATCAATAAAAGAAAAATAACTGCGGAGCATATTCAGTTC
>JAITAN010000065.1 GCA_031284105.1 Treponema sp.
CTTATCGTTGCGTGAACCCGCCCTAGAGATAGCCCTTTTATCTCTCTAGACATAAGAGGCTTATCCTATGTAATGATTGTCCGCTGCTCTCTACGATGCGGGCGGCGCGCTCTACCCGCTAGGGGGGTATCGGCGGCGTACCACTTTTTCGGGCGGCCGGACCGCCGTCTTTTTCACCCATTACACCCGATGGCCGTTATAACGTTCATTTTTCATTATCGGGGGCGTTAGCATCCTTACCTTTGGTATGAATACGCCCTAGGGAAACGCCGGTTTATTCATAAAGAGGGGGGCGCTGTTTCCATGCCTCATGCGGCATATAAGTGCCTGGCTGTCGCGCCCCCCTGTCTCCAGCCCCGCGAGCGGGGCTTCCGCCACCCCCCAATCCGGCCGCCTCATGGAACCCGCGGTTCCCGTAGACGGAGAAAAGGGAGGGATAGAGAGCGCAAAGGTCCTGTTATAGCGAAAAACAGCCGAGTATGGGCGTATGTTATCCGCTAAAACACCCTCCGTTTCCCCCAACAATCGGCGTTGCCCTAGTATTCCATGGCGAAGGAGCGACGCGCTCTCATACTCCCGTAACATCCGGCTTGTTATTTCACCATTGATATGCTATGCTCTACGCATGGCTTTTGGTGACTTTAGTATTGAAAAAGGCAGCCCCTTACCTATGGGCGCAACATTGCCCGGATCGGGGGTGAATTTCTCTGTTTTTTCGCGGCATGCCAAAGCGATAACGCTGTTGCTTTTTGAAGATGATAGTTCCGACAGCGCCCATATAAGCTTCCCGCTCGATCCGAAAGAGAATCGTACCGGTGATGTGTGGCACTGTCATATACCGGGTCTTAAAGCGGGGACGTTGTACCTCTACACAGCCGATGGACCCTTCCAACCTGAAAAAGGGTTCCGTTTTAATCCGCATAAGGCGCTCCTCGATCCCTATGCAAAGGCAATTACCGATCCCGACTACTGGGACGAAACGGGCGCGTATTCCTACAATCAAGGAGATCCGATGAGCGATCTTTCCTTTTCCTATAAAAGCAATATCTATACCATGCCCCGCTGCGTCGTTATTGACGATACATTCGACTGGCAGGGGGATCAGCCGTTGAATTACCCCCTGCGTTTCAGCGTGCTGTACGAAACCCATGTACGCGGTCTTACGAAGCATCCTTCGTCAAAAGTACAGTATCCGGGCACGTATAAAGGCGTCATTGAAAAAATCCCTTTCTTCAAAGAGCTTGGCGTTACCAGTATAGAATTCCTTCCGGTTCACGAATTCAACGAGGAAGAGATCAGCCGTGAAAACCCAAAAACCGGAGAAAGACTGGTCAACTACTGGGGCTATTCCACCGTGAGTTTCTTTGCTCCGAAAACTTCCTATTCCTCGGACAAAACCCCTGGCGCCAATGTGCGGGAATTCAAAGAGATGGTTCGGGAGCTTCACAAAGCCGGTCTTGAAGTCATTCTTGATGTGGTGTTCAACCATACGGCGGAAGGCAATGAACTAGGACCCACCTATTCTTTTCGAGGCTTGGATAATTCTATCTATTATATTCTTGATGAAAATAAACGGTATTACAAAAATTATTCCAGCTGCGGCAATACCGTTAATTGCAACAATACCGTGGTCCGTAACCTCATCATAGATTGCCTTCACTATTGGGTCATTGAGATGCACGTTGACGGGTTCCGCTTTGATCTCGGCTCTATCCTGGGGCGGGATCAAAGCGGAAATATCATGGAGAATCCGCCGATGCTGGAAAATATAGCGGAAGACCCCATTTTACGGCACACGAAGATCATCGCGGAGGCGTGGGACGCCGGCGGCGCGTATCAGGTGGGCTGGTTTCCGGGCGGACGCTGGGCAGAATGGAACGATAAGTACCGCGACAACGTACGGCTGTACTGGCGCGGCGATTCTTTTGAAGCCCGTCATCTTGCGACCCGTATTTCCGGCAGTTCAGATTTATATCTGCGAGATGGACGCAAGCCCTTTCATTCCATTAACTTTATCGCGAGCCACGACGGCTTTACAATGAACGATCTGGTTTCCTACAACATGAAGCACAACGAAGACAACGGCGAGGATAACAGGGACGGCAGCGACAATAATTGTAGTTCCAATGTGGGCGTTGAAGGTCCCGCAAATGATATAGCCGTTTCCAAGATGAGGGAGCGGCTGATGAGAAATTTCTTTACCACGTTGCTGCTCTCCCTTGGTACGCCCATGATACTGGGCGGTGATGAATTCGGCAGAACCCAAAAGGGCAACAACAACGCCTATTGTCAGGACAACGAAATCTCGTGGTACGACTGGTCATTGTTAGAGAAAAACAAAGGGCTTTTTCGCTTTGTAAAAGAATTGATAGCCTTCCGGCTGCGTCATCCCGGGTTTATGCGGCCGGAATTCTTCACCGGAAAAAATGGGCGTTACAATTCCGCGCCCGATATTACGTGGTTTGATGAAAAGGGCAATACGCCGCACTGGGATACGCTCGAATACTGCCTCGTGCTGCGGCTTAACGGCAGTGAAGCCGATATTCTTGCAGACCGCGATGACAACGACTTCTTCATCATGTTCAATTCCAGCGCCAAGCAGTCGCCGTTTACCATACCGGACGCCGCCGGCAAGAACGGCAAGAAATGGTTCCGCGTCATTGATACGGCGCTGCCGCCGCCGGACGATATTCTTGCGCCCGGCACGGAAAAGCCGCTTCCCACAAGCGGCATTTATCTGATGAAGCCCCGCAGCGCGGCCGTGCTTATTTTGAGGTGAATCATGTATACCATTAAAGATATTGTCAATTCTTTACCCGAAGAAAAAAAACGCGCGGACGGCTTATGGGGAAAAGTCTTGCGCCCCCTTGCCGTTCCGTTTACATGGCTTGCGCTGAAAATGCGCCTAAAGGCCAATACCGTTTCCTATTTGTCTGCGGTCTTCAGCGTATCCGGCGGCGTTCTTTTCAGTATGCCGGGATTTTGGCTGCCTCTGTGGGGCGCCATTCTCCTGAATGTCTTTTCAATTTTCGACTGCGTTGACGGAAGCGTAGCCCGTGTAACCAACACGGCGGGTCCGTGGGGCAACTGGGCGGACGCGGTTATGGGTTTTATCGCCTACATTGCGGTATTTACGGCAAGCGGCGTGTACGTCTTCTTGCGTACCGGCTGCTGGTGGGTTTTGCTCATCACGTCCCTGACCTCATCGGCAAATCTTTTAACCCGCGCCGCGTTTCAGTTTTACAAAAACATCGTGGGGACGGAAGAAGCCCGCGGTTCCGTTTCTTTCGAGCAAAAAGCAGCCGATACGGTAGGCATTACCGGCTTTATGATGCCCCTTCTCGTGGTCTTTCACTGCATAGGCGTACTGTCCGGGGGGGGGGGGGGGATCATAGGAATGATTGCTCTTATCGTCTTTAATGCACTATTCTACGGCGGAGGCTGTTTGGTAACCCTTATAAAATTAGCGAGAAAATCTATAACATGATCACCGTTCTGGTATATTACGACCGTATTTCTCTGTTTCATACGCTCACTCCTTTTTTCCTTAAAAAGTACCGGCGTCTTTTTCATTTTACCCAATCCGTTGATTATTGCTTAAATCGGGATAAAAATACCGTCTTATTTTTGGAACGGCAGTTTCAGTTCCGCGATCCGCGGGACCTTGTCGAAGATGATTTCACTGTTTTGCGAAAATTGCGGGATAAATACGAAAAAATCGTTTTTTTGAACGGGCAGCCGGAAGCCGGACCAAACCGGCTTGACGCGCTGCCGTTTGTAGACCGTTTTTTCGATAAATCCGTTTTCTCCAATGACGACCATTATAAAGAGCCGTTGTATGGGAAAAATCTTTTTTCGGATTATTATCATAAAAAATACGGCGTAACCGATCCGCGCGCATATATGTTCAGAAAGCCTGTCGATGATGCGGACATAAAAAGGATAGAGTTATCGTGGAATATCGGGATAGGCGTGTATCCGAGGTGGAATCTCCGCCAGCGGCTCGGCGCGGCCGCTGCGAAAGCCGGTTTTCCCGATTGCGGACGCCTTTTCGCAACCGCATGGAAACCGCCGCCTGATTTTTCTTCGTCAAAAAGGAGCGTACCGGTTCACGCCCGCATTGAACTCGTTCCCTGCCCGTCAATAGCCTATCAGCGAAGGCTTTTTTTAGAAGAAATAGAAGCGTGGGAAGGACACGAAGGAAAAAGGCGGCGTCCGCTTTTTTTGACCGGTTCCGCGCCCCAGAAACAGTATTACCGTGAGCTGACGGATTCGCAAATGGTTCTTTCGCCTTTTGGCTGGGGGGAAGTTTGCCACCGCGATTTTGAGGCGATTATGGCGGGAGCGCTGCTCTTAAAGCCCGACATGAGCCACTTGAAAACCTATCCCGATGTGTATCTTCCCAACGAGACCTACGTACCGCTCGCGTGGGACGGCCGCGACCTTGTTGAAAAAGCGGAGTTCTATCTGGCGAATGAACAAGAGCGTTCCCGTATAGCGCACAATGCGTATGAACACTACCGGAACGAGCTGTCCGCTCTGGAAGAACGTTTCGTCTCCCTGTTCGGCTCGCTTTTTACCTTGTAGACCGTTACGTTTTGAGGCTTAAGCGTTAGGCTTTTCCAAAATGAGCCTTCCGATGCCCTTGCCGTAAAGCGAAGCCGAAGAGAAGGGGCCGTACACGCCGTTTGCGGACACGGTTTCTCCCCGCTTTTGCCTATCTTTACCTAATTGTAAAAATAGGTATTGACAAGCGGGTATAAAAGGCCTACAATCTTTCATACGTAAGGCATTTTCCCAAAGCCGTATTTTG
>JAITAN010000080.1 GCA_031284105.1 Treponema sp.
CGCGGAATCCGCCTCATAGCTTCCGTATAAGAATGGCAAAGCGATAGGTTGTTCAAAACAACCTCTCCAACAAAAACGCGCATCCAAACCGGCAAAGCAACAGATTTTACCAAACGGGATCCGGCAAAGAAGCGCGAGCTTACTATTACAAAAGATTTTTCCGCGTGCTTTGGGCGCATTTCCAGCGGTATGCGCCGGAAACCGTCTATCCGCGGCGCAAACTCCTGAACAGGCGCGTCCCGCTCGCGTTACTTGCTTTTTCTCCCCGCATCCGGTACGCTATTCCCCCGCGCCTAAACGCGCGGTCAGGCTGCATTTCGGCGTAACAAGGCGTACGGTTACGGTTTCGTTACATCCTGCCGTCCCGTGAAATTGTCCCGTTGCCCCGCTAATTCGTGGAGTATATCCCCCGTATAACCGGGGCGCTGCTCCTAAAGGTTCTTCCTTCGATATGCCGATACCCATACGGCCGCCATGGGATAGATGATTAGTATGGTCTTTCATTCGCGTCTCCTATCCGTTGGACTCTGCATATTTACCGATTCAGATAATCCGGTCTACCCGTATTAACGCGTACCGGCAGCATAACCGCCGTATGAATCGAATATGTCCCTGTTCATGCCGCCTTTATAGTATGTCTCTCGAACCTCACGTAACCCATATAACGCGGGGTACATGAGATACCGCTCGGTTCAGGTTGCAAAAAAATATCGAAAATGGTAGAGTAATGCCATGAATTATTCGATAGCCTTAATCCCCGGGGACGGGATCGGTCCTGAAGTAATTGCACCGGCAACGGGCGTTCTTGATACGGTCGGCGATAGATACGGGCATGTTTTTAATTATATTGAACTTGAAGCGGGCGGATGCGCCATTGACAGTACGGGCGAGCCGCTGCCTAATGAAACGCTTGAGACCGCCAAACAGTGCGATGCCCTGCTTTTAGGCGCGGTCGGCGGGACGCAGTGGGAAACGCTTCCCGGACGCCTGCGTCCTGAACGTGCGCTTCTAGGGTTGAGAGCCGGTTTGGGTGTGTTTGCCAATCTGCGTCCGGCAAAACTGCTGCCCCAACTGCGGAGCGCATGTCCGATTAAGGACGAGGTTCTCCTGTCCGGTAACCGCGAAGGCAAACCGGAATTCGATCTGCTCATCGTGCGGGAACTTACGGGAGGGCTTTACTTTGGCAAACGGGGACGAAACGCGGATGGAAATGCCGCCTTTGATACCGAAACGTATTCGTGGTTTGAGATAGAGCGAACCCTGCGCGTGGGTTACGAAGCTGCCGAGTACAGGCGGAAGAAACTCTGCCTTGTAGATAAGGCAAATGTACTTGAATCTTCCCGCCTGTGGCGTGAAGCGGCCGCGGTTGTGGCGAAGGACTACCCCGGTATTGAGACTTCGTTCCTCTATATAGATAATGCCGCTATGCAGCTTATCCGGAATCCCGGGCAATTCGACGTTATCGTAACCTCAAACCTTTTCGGCGATATTCTTTCGGACGAGGCGTCCGCGCTGACCGGTTCCATCGGTATGCTGCCTTCCGCAAGCCTCGGCAGTCCGCATGATCCGCTTGCCAAAAACGGACGCCCTATGGGCATGTATGAGCCGATCCACGGTTCCGCGCCGGACATTGCCGGTAAAGACATCGCAAATCCGCTCGGTACCATCCTTTCAGCCGCGCTGATGCTCCGCTACTCCTTCGGTCTTGAGAAAGAAGCCCGTGCCGTTGAAGATGCGGCGGCCGCGGCGCTGGACGCGGGGCTGCGTACCCGCGACATTGCAAGTAGGGGAACGGCCGGCGTAAACGAAAACATTGTCGGTACCAGGGAAATGGGTGAGGCGGTTATTAAACTGCTGGAACAATAAAGAATGAAGGTACTTGTTATAGGTTCAGGCGGACGGGAACACGCGGTTGCGTGGAAACTCGCCATGTCGCCGAAGATTAAGAAGGTTTTTGTTGCTCCGGGAAACGGCGGAACCGCGTGTGAGACCAAATGCGAGAATGTATGCGGCGATGTTGTTCCTGAAACGGAAGCGGGGCAGGCGGTTCTGTCCGATTTTGCCGAAAAAGCGGGCGTTGCTTTTAGCGTGGTCGGTCCCGAAGCGCCGCTTGCCGCGGGGATCGTTACCGCATTTCGCGGCCGTTCCCTTGCGGTTGTGGGTCCCGATAAAACGGCGGCGCGGCTTGAGTCGAGCAAGTCTTTCTCAAAAGCTTTTATGGCGAAATACGGCGTTCGTACCGCCGGCGGCAGGCGCTTTACCTGTTGTAAGGGCGAGAGCGCGGGTAGCGGCGCGGGTTTTGAGGACGCCGTTCGGTACGTGAAAGCGTATTTTGCCCTTAATAAACGCCCCATTGTTATCAAGGCGGACGGACTCGCCGCGGGTAAAGGCGTTGTCATTACGGACCATTTTTCGGAAGCGGAAGCCTGTTTGCGCTCTTTTATGCAAGACGGGATTATGGGTGAAGCCGGCAGGACCGTTGTGATCGAGGACTTTCTCCGCGGCAGAGAGGTTTCCGTTCTTGCCGCCGTCAGCGTTCAGAATGGAGAGGGCGTTATTGCGCCGTTCATTTCCGCACGGGATCACAAGCCGCGGTTTGACGGCGGCAAGGGTCCTAACACGGGCGGCATGGGCGCCATTGCGCCGGTTCCCGATTTTACGGACGCGGTACAAGAGGATTTTCGTACATCGATCCTCGAACCGACGCTGAAAGGCTTAAAAGCGGAATACTTCGATTACCGCGGGTTTATCTTTTTTGGTCTCATGGTGCATGAAGAGCGCTGTTATCTGCTTGAATACAACGTACGGCTCGGCGATCCCGAAACCCAAGCCGTATTGCCGCTTCTTGACGCGGATTTTGCGGACGTTTGCGGTGCGATTTTGGACGGGAAGCTTGCGGGGATGCGGCTTGCGTGGAAACACGGGGCCGTGTGCGCTCCGGTTGCGGTTGCCGGCGGGTATCCGGGTTCATACCGGAAAGGCGATCATATCGCGGTGAACGGCGGGGAGCTGCCTCCCGATACGAAAATCTTTGTTGCGGGCGCGCGGTTACAGGGGGAAAAACTCCTCACGTCAGGCGGCAGGGTACTTACCGTTTCCGCGTACGGTTCAAATGCAGAAAGCGCCGGAAGAAGCGCGTACCACGCGCTCGAAGCGGTGCGTTTTGACGGCATGGGGTACCGGAAAGATATTGGTACAGTGTAAACGCTGCGTATGCAGGAAGCCTTCGTAACGCGGTCGTCTGTTAAAGGCATACTTAGCCTATTAAAAATAGTGGCAAAATTATCTGCTCTATGGAATAAAGGGCGTACCATGAAATTTCGTTTTTTATAATTAACCAATTTTATAATTAACCAATAATTAACCGATAAAACCATTTCTTAAGAATTTCAAGGGAGTTTCCGTTGAGGGGAGCGGTATGTCCTGTCTTGTTACATCCTTATTCCGCCGTTTTAATGTCTAATATATATTCAAGCGTTCCTTCAGGGTATGTTTGATTTATTGCTTGTTCTTTTCTAGTCAGTTCATTATTTGTTTCAAGCCAATGAGCAACACCCAAAAGACTTAAATTTAATTCACTCGTTCAAGTATATCAGAGAGTATTTTTTGATTATAGATAAAACCCTCCGTACCTTTCTGCTTGCCGGAGCAATGCAATAAAATTTGTTTCATATTTTTATCATGAGAAAATAAAGAAGAAATAGTGTACGCCCCCCAACAAAAAAGCCCCCGCCGCTTGGCTAAAGCGGCGGGGGCTTGACCCGTGCAAGCGCCC
>JAITAN010000126.1 GCA_031284105.1 Treponema sp.
GAAGATTTTTCGCCGAAAGACATCGTGGCTCTCAACGGAGAACTCAAACCATACCAAAAATGGCTTGATATAACGCTATCGGGCGCGGCTTCGGTTTCTTTCTTGGCGGAAAGCGGGGCCGGCAGCGCGCCCGGAAGCTCCGCCGGCAACGGCCCCGCCGTTCGGTATACGGTACAACTTTCCGGCAGCATACCCGGCTATTTACCGGTAGGGCGCGCTTCTTTTACCGTGGACGGAAGCGGGGACCTCGCTTCCGTCCGGCTGCGTACCCTGTCGGTACGCACGGACCTGGGAACATTCGGTTTCGGCGGGCGGATCGATTTCACGCCGTTTGCCCCAAACGGAACGCTTACCGTGTCCGGATTTTCCCTTTCCAAGACGGCGCGCGCAAACACGCGCTTGAATATTGCAACCCAAGGCAGGATGGTACAGCTTTCAGGCGATTCTATAGAGCTTGGGGATGTTTCGATTGTATCGCCCGCTGCATCGATTTATGTGGGGAACAAAAGCGTGAGCTGGTCGTTGTCCGTCGATGAATTACGGCGCAGGAATAGACCGGAAACCGTTTTGATAAACGCCGGCTACCCTGCCGAAAGGCAAACTGATACTGAAGATCCGGATGCGCTGACAATTCCTGTTCCCGGCGCGTGCATCCTTGCGGATGGCGTGTTCGACTACAACCCGCAGCACATGGAGGTACGCCTTGCGTTTAACGACGTTGCTATCGCGGATATCGTGGAGATGGTTACGCCTTTTATCGCAATGCCGAATCTGCCCGATCAGGCGATAAGCGCCGCGCATGAGGTATCGGTTACTACCGAAGTTTTCTTTACAACGGATTTTACCCGGTTGTTGTACAATGCGCCCGAAGTAAACCTAGGGTACCGGAACATTTCTGCGCATATATCGCTTACAGGCACGGATCGGCGCTTTGAAATACATGGCGGGCATGTTGATTGGGAAACCGGCTCGCTGTCTGTTCTGCTTTACGCCGATTTTATGAATATAAACAACATTTCATTCGGCTTTACCGTTTCCTATAAGAATACCAGTTACAGCGTTGAAGGTATGTTTCTTGAAGGAAATACGGTAAGCATTCAAGGTACGCACGGGCTTAATGCGTCCGTTACCATGAACGGCCGCGAGTTTGCGGGTTTTCTTGAAATGGACGGCGTTCCGCTTCCGGTAGGAGAGACGGTTTCTTATATTAGTGTAAACTCCTCATTCCGGTTTGATTCGCTTGAATCATGGGTAGTGAATATACTGTCTTTGAGTTTGTCGAATATCGCTACGCCCGCCTCGCCTTCTTCAACAATACGCCTGTCCGGTATCGCGGATCAGGATCATGCGGAGCTGCCGCAGGTTTTCTTTGATGACGGTATGGCATTGACGGGAAACGCATCGCTCTTATGGGACAGGGCTTTTTCCGATATTTCCGGCGTTCTTGCCTTCCGTAATGAAGACGGCGGCGAGCAGTACTATGTAGAGCTTTCGTGCAGCAATGTATTAGGGAAATTAGGGAAATTAGGGAAATTGGGAAAATTGGGAAAATTAGGGAAACCAGAAGAATCAGAAAAAAGTACGGAAAATCCCCGATATACGGTATGGCTCACCGGAAACGGGATGCGGCTTGCGCATTTTTTTGAACAGGATTACAAAGCGGTGGTTTCGGGAAACGCCCGCGTGGAGTGGGAATCCATTGACGCTTTTTCCGCACACGTTACGGTTGATTCGCTTGATGCGGTGGTTTCGGAGAATCCGGTCCGCATCAGCGGCGCAGCCGCAGTGGACAATGAAAAACTCAGCATGAGCGGTATACAGATGCGGTACGGCGGACTGCGGGGTGATATTCTTTCTTTTACCGCAGACTTGGACAGCGCCAGTCTGCCGCGTATGCGGCTTAACGGCAACATCCTTGGAAAGGTTTTTACGCTGGATTGCGGCGTAGAAGCGGAATACGGACGGATCGCCTCATGGTTTGATGTAGCCCATATTGCGAATACGTTCAACGGAAAGCTTCTCGTCAATACCGTCCGTTTGGATACGTTGCAGTCCGCGGCGCCGTTTGAATTTGATTTTTCCCATAAAGATAAGCTTATTTCCTTTTTCGGCGGCCCTGAAGATATGTTCCGTTTTCAGATTTCCGATAAAGGCGATTTCTTTGCGGATATTGCGGCCCCGTCTCCGGTACGGGGCATGGTTACCGGTACCATTGCCGACGGCGCCATCGACGCCGTGGCGCCGGATATATACGTCGATCTCGTACCTTTGTGGCGCTTTCTGCCGCCCCAAAAAGACCTTATCATAGCAGGCGGTTTTGTAACGGCTTCCCTAGAGATACGCGGTCCGCTTGCCGCGCCGGAATTCTTTGGGCAAGCGATAGGCCAGAGCGTGGCCATACAAGTGCCTATGTTTTTGAAGCATGACATTCGTCCGGTTCCCATAACCGTTACCTTCACCGGCACCGAGATGCTGTTCGGTCCAATACCTGCCGCCGTGGGACACGGAGCGGGTATGGTTTCCGGCTGGTTCCGTTTTGACCGGTGGGTACCCAATATCTTTACTTTGAATATTACCGCTCCCGCCTCAACGCCGATTCCCTTTGCCTTTGATATTATGGGTATTGTCGCCCAGGGCGACGCCGCCGGTACGTTGCACATCGCGCAGGAAAATAACGAGTTCAAAACCAGCGGCGATCTTATCGCGGAGAACACTGTGGTAACCCTTAATTTTGAGGAGCTTGAGAATCAACCGGTAATGATAGATATGAACAACCCTGTTTCCTTTGTTACGGATATTACGGTACGCAGCGGCCGGAAAGTCGAATTCCTATGGCCCACAGCGGACTTTCCCATCATACAAGCCAGCGCCGATTTGGGGGCTTCGCTTAAAATTGAAAACGATACGTCCTCCGGCAGGCTCCTGCTCTTGGGCGACATTCCCCTGCGCTCCGGTGAAGTATTCTACTTTGAGCGGAGTTTTTATCTGGAGGAAGGAACGCTGTCCTTTAATGAAAACGAGGTGCGCTTCGATCCGCATATTGCGGCGCGCGCCGAAAGCCGGGATCGTACCGATGATGGTCCGGTTATCATTTCACTCATCATCGACAGGTCGCCGTTAAGCTCTTTTACCACACGGCTTGAGTCAAATCCGGCTCTTTCACAAGTAGAAATTTTTTCTCTTTTGGGGCAGAATATGACCGGTTCATCTTCAGGGGATTCAGCCAGCGCAATGCAGAACCTTCTCCTGTCGTCAAGCGCGGATATACTCTCGCAACTGTGGGTTATACGGTATGCGGAGCGCCGGCTGCGGGATTTGCTGCACCTGGATATGTTTTCATTTCGCACGCCGATAGCTCAGAATGTTTTGTCCATGGCCTTCCGTACTCAGAGCCAGAGCGCGGATACGGAGCAAGATGGTTCGGTGCAGAGAAATAACGAAGGCGGTAACTATTTTGACAATACAACTGTTTATTTAGGTAAGTATATCAGTTCAAATATGTTTATACAGGGAATGTTTTCGTTACAGGATGAAGTTGGACGGAATATCGAAGGGGTAGCCTTTGATTTTGACCTAGGTATAGAACTGAAAACGCCTTTATTCAATATGCGATGGAATCTTGCCCCCGCGCTTGATCAAACGATGCTGAACCCAAGAAGTTTATTCGTAGATGATATGTCTTTTACTTTGACTTGGAGGAAATCTTTTTGAAAATTCTTTTTAAACGCTGTGCGATGTGTCTTTGTTTGATGTCGGCGGTCGCTTCTTTTTGCTGGTCCCAAAGCGCAGAGTGGTACCAGAATAAACCCATCAAAGACGTTGTTTTTGTTGGGTTACGGAATATCGCCGCCGCGGATCTTGACGGTATAACCGGATATTATGCGGGCAAACCTTTTACCGATGATCTTTACTATGATCTGCTTGGAAAATTGTACGCTTCCGAGTTCTTTGATGAAATTAACCCTATGTTTATTCCTTATGATAATGAAGGAACTGCGGTACGCATCCAGTTTACCGTAACGGAACGTCCGACCATCAGCAAAATAGAATTTGCGGGAAACAGTAAAGTACGGCGGGGCGACTTATCTGCGGCTATTTCCCTTAAAGCGCATGATGTGGCGAATCAAACGAAAATAAAAGCCGCGGAAGAGGCTATTCTCGCCGCATATATCGCAAAAGGTTTTCCTAATATCAAGGTAAACTCTCAAGTCAGAACGGATAAAGACGGAATGGTAGCTGTTACCTTTAATATCATTGAAGGTGAGAAGATAAGCATCGCGGCGTTTTACTTTGAAGGCATCGAGCGGTTTTCCGAAAAGACGCTGCGGGGCCAACTCGTATCCAAAACCAAGGGTTTCCTGAATGACGGCGCGTTCTCCGAGGCAAAGTTGCTTGAAGATCAAATGGCAATCATAAAATACTACAGGGATCGCGGCTATATTGATGTGAAGGTTACTCCCACACTCCACAGGGAGACGGACGAGAAGGGCGATGTGAGTTTGAGCATTACGTTTACCATTCAGGAGGGCGAGGTTTACCGTTTCGGCGGCATTACCTTTGAAGGCAACTCCATCTTTACCACCGAAGAATTATCTAAACTTGTACGGTCAAAACAGGACGAGATCATCAACGGAACCCGCCTTGACGCGGACCTTGAACGGATACGGGGTAAGTATTACGAGAATGGGTATATTTTCAACAATATCGATGTACGGGAAAATCGCGGGGACGGTTATTTCTCTTATCATATCGTTATTTTAGAGCGCGGGCGCGCTCATATAGAGAACATACGGATTCAGGGAAATGAAAAAACCAAGGACAGCGTGATCCTGCGCGAGATACCTTTGGAAAGCGGCGATGTGTTTTCCAGAACCAAGGTTATGGAAGCCATGCAAAACCTGTACAGCCTCCAGTTTTTCTCAAATGTGGCGCCCGATATGCAGGAAGGCAGTAATGAGAACCTCATGAACCTGATCTTCACGGTGGAAGAGCAGGCTACCTCGGAGATACAATTCGGCCTTACGTTTTCCGGCACTTCGGATCCAAAGACGTTCCCCATTTCCGGTATGCTCAACTTGAACGACAGGAATGTGTTTGGCAGCGGAAACAGCGCGGGCGCGGAACTTAACTTTGCCACCGATGTTCAGAGTTTGAGCCTGAACTATATCCAGAACTACCTTTTTAATCTCCCTCTCTCGCTGGGCTTTGATCTAACCCTATCCCATGCGCTGCGGCAGTCGCCTATCGATAGTCTTCCGCCGTACTTCAACGGTAATGAAGAGTATGCGTATCCGGACGGGTTTGATTCCTATGCGGACTACTACAACGCGAGCAAGATTCCGACGGACGAGTACCTTATGGATTACGATCAATGGCGAGTTTCTATAGGCGTTTCCTCCGGTTACCGCTGGCCCGTCATAGTGGGAGACGTATCATTGGGGAGCTTCGGCATAGGCGGCGGCGTACGCGTCGGGTTTGTATTCAACAGCTTTGATGCGGAACAGTTCCGTCCCTTTGATCCTACGATACGGGATAGAAATAACTCATGGACCCCGTCGAACTCGCTCTGGACAAGCGTGTCCCTTGACCGGCGGGATATTTTCTATGATCCCACAACAGGATTTTATATAATCGAGCGGCTCGGTTATTACGGCATTCTGCCCGAAGAACCCGAGCATTACATAAAATCGGATACGAAGGCCGAGGTCTTTTTTACTCCGATTGATATTGCGGTTACCGAAAACTGGTCGTTCAGAACAACATTCGCCTTTCATTCGGGCGTGTCGTTTATCCTGCCGGATTTTACACGCGGCGCGCCCATTATCGAAAACGTGAACAAACTCGCCATCGACGGCATGTTCAACGCGCGCGGCTGGCACAGTGAGTATTCAAACAAGGGTTTCGCCATGTGGGAGAACTGGGCGGAACTGCGTATCCCCATTATTCCGCGTGTGCTGGCATGGGATTTCTTCTTCGACGCCGCTGCGGTGCGCCCCGATTGGCACACCTTCTGGAGCGGCGGAAAAGAGTTCCTTGAAAGTATGCGCTACAGTTTCGGCGGCGGTTTCCGGTTTACCATACCGCAATTTCCTTTGAGGCTGCTGTTTGCCAAACGTTTCAGCGTTGACGGCAACGGGGCGGTTAAGTGGGTTGGAAAACCGTCCGACTTTCCCGACGTGGTGCTTTCATTTGCCCTGTCAACATATTAACCCATGCCCCGCATGGCGCGTGCGTGCGGGATAATCCCGCCCACGACCGTGATCTAATCCTGTTCACGACCGTGAACTAATGCTATTCACGGCCGTGAACTAAGCCTGTTCATGGTCATGAACTAAGCCTATTCATGATCGTGAACTAAGCCTGTTATGCCGGCATAACTAAATCTGCTATGAATTATGATGCCGACTGGGCGGTCGGCTTGAATTCGGAATGAATCTCTCTAATGTTTTTTAATAGCGCGCCGCTATTCTTCGCCGAACTCTGGGCAACGATGAGGAGGCGG
>JAITAN010000166.1 GCA_031284105.1 Treponema sp.
ACGGCAAAACGGAGTATCGGGTATACACCGGAGGATAATTGCGAAATAAATTATATTCGACTCCACTTTCTGTTATGCGGCTAGGTGCGTACTCCCATTATTTTCCCACTATACCATTAATCGCTTTTATACCATGCTTCCAACATAGGCTTGGCTTCTTCGTCAAAAATACATCCCATATAATGCTCCCGGAACAATGTTGTCTTGCTATAGTTACGGCCATTGTTCTCAAACGCTTCATCGCCAGTGAATTCATTACCACCCCACATCGTCTCGCCAATGATCCAAAAACAGTTCATGTCTTATTGAGCGGCACCTTTCTTTGCAGGCAGGCATAGTCCGGTATGCGTATACTTGACGTAATCGGTGAATTGTACTTTAATGATAAAGAAGATAGAAAAAGGTTCGAACCTTCGAGTTCAACGGCTTTACGTTACGCCATTCGTTTGTAAACTATGGGAGCGTCATGAAAACACACGATGTCAATTATGGAGATACTTTACAGCGAGACTTTACACTCAGCAAAATCCATGATTTTGATATTCTTTTGGAGCGGATTCTCCTTGAAGCGCGGAGAATAGTACACGCTGATGCAGGTTCAATTTATGTGAGAGAAGTTGTTACCGAAAAAGAAAACCCGGTAGAAAAGCTCTGCATAAAATACTCCCAGAATGATACCTTGTCGGCGATGCTGCCGGAAGGCGAGAAGCTCATTTATTCCTACTTCTCCATACCTATTGATGAAAAAACCATTTCCGGTTACTGCGCCCTTACCCGCAAGATAGTCAATGTTCCGGATATGTACAATATCGAAAAAGGCGCGCCTTATTCGTTTAACCCGAAATACGATGCCATATCACATTATAGAACCGTATCGACACTAACCATTCCGCTTATAAACTCATATGATCGGCTTATCGGCGTAATACAGGTTATCAATTCCCACAATGAATCGGGTGAAATTGTTCCATTCTCAAAGATGGACGAGACGCGTATATCGCGTTTTGCATTCATAGCGTCCAGGGCTTTACAAAGCGCGTACACAACGCGGACAATGGTTTTGCGGACGATAAAACTGGCAGAGCTGCGAGACCCCAAGGAAACCAGTCTTCATGCAAACAGCGTCGCCAGCTATGCGGTTGAAATCTATAGCCGCTGGGCGTATCTCCATACTATTCCGGCCGTGCAGCGGGAGATATTCAAGGACAACTTTAGAATAGCCGCGATGCTCCACGATGTGGGCAAGGTGGCGGTTTCCGATGCGATCTTAAAAAAGCCGGGGCGTTTTACCGAAGAGGAGTACTTTGCCATGCAGCGGCACACGGTACAGGGCGCGAAACTGTTCAAAGACCCCCAGTCGCCGCTTGATGAAATCTCTTTGGACGTTGTCCTGACCCACCATGAAAACTGGGACGGTACCGGTTATCCGGGCTGGATCGATCCCTTTACCGAAAAGCCGCTTAAAACCGGTAAAGACGGAAAGCCTATGGGAAAAAGGGGGGAAGAAATCCCGCTTGCGGGACGTATTGCGGCGATAGCCGACGTCTTTGATGCGCTTTCCTCCCGGCGCGTGTACAAAGAGGCTTGGAAAGAGGATAAAGTGCTGGAAGAGATGAAAAAGATGCGAGGGGCAAAGTTCGATCCGGAATTAACCGATATATTCTTCGATATTTATCCATCTATCAAATATATACAATCCATGTACAAAGAAGAAGGGACGCCATGATTGCGGGCATAAACCGCGGCGTTGCGTGTACCCTACCCCTGTCAAGAGCGCAGGCGTCCGCGCTCACCGCGGGAGACATGGTATTGCTTTCCGGCGTCCTGTACACGGCGCGGGATGCGGCGCATAAACGCTTTATGGCCCTGCTGGATCGGGGAGAAGCGCTTCCGTTCCCTCTTGAAGGCGCGTGTATCTACTATGCGGGTCCTGCGCCGGCGAGAGACGGGCAGATAATCGGCTCTGCGGGACCTACTACCAGCTACCGGATGGACGCGTATACGCCGCGCCTGCTTGAGCTTGGGCTCCGCTGCATGATCGGCAAAGGGGATCGCTCGGATGCCGTAACGGCGGCCATGAAGAAAGTCTCGGCCGTGTATTTTGCGGCTCTTGGGGGCGCGGGCGCTTTGCTTGCGTCCCGTGTAACATCTTCGGAAACAATCGCCTTTCCCGACCTTGGCGCCGAAGCCGTCAGGCGGCTTACGGTACACGATTTTCCCGCGGTTACGGCAATAGACGGCAGGGGAAACAACCTGTATACGCTGGGGCCGGAACGGTATGCGGCGCTGGGATGAGGACGAGTAAACGCGCGCCATTGTCTATCGTAATCCCTGTTACTGCCTCTTGGAGCGTAAAACTGGGGGTGCGGGGGATTTGTTTTCCCGTGTACGATCCAATTTCAAGGAGAAACCTTCAATACCCCGCCGCAGAACTGCGGGAATTTTTTATTGAGTTACATTTTAAATCGTTTCATTGCACGATCCCTGTATACGGTATGTATGAGCGTGCGGGTTGCCGTCTGTAATCCTTTTATTTCTCAAGCGTCTCATACACGTTGAGCGCATCGTCTCAGCCGATGCTGCACGAGCGGTTCAGCCGCGTCCACTCGTGCGGTTCAGCCGCGTCCACCCGTAGGGTTCAGCCGCGTCCACCCGTGCGGTTCAGCCGCGTTCACTCGTAGGGTTCAGCCGCGTCCACTCGTGCGGTTCAGCCGCGTTCACCCGAGCGGTTCAGCCGCGTTCACTCGTGCGGTTCAGCCGCCTCTGCACACACGTCTCAGCCGCCGCCGGCTTCACCGTACATCCCCATCGTGCGGCCCGTAAGCCTGCCGCTACAGAGGGCGGGCGTTGTTTTCTCTTTTTGGCACGGCCAAGCAATGCCAAACCCGTATATGTTTTGCTTGCATCCATACAATTTCTATGTATATAATGAAACCAGATTGGAGTTCCACCATGAAAATCGAATTGTGTGGATGGTACGAATTCCAATACTACTATTATCTATACATTGGAGGTTACAAATGAAACAAGCTGTACAAAAGGTAGGGCGATCCCTATCCGCTATGGTCATGCCGAATCTAGGAGCGTTTATCGCATGGGGGCTTATTACGGCATTATTTATCCCGACCGGATGGATACCGAATGAAAGACTCGGATCTATGGTTGACCCTATGCTCAAGTACCTGCTGCCGCTCTTAATAGGGTATACCGGCGGTTCTATGGTGTACAAAGTACGCGGCGGCGTGGTCGGCGCTATCGCCGCTATCGGCGTCATCATGGGCGCCAGCATCCCGATGTTCCTTGGAGCAATGGCCGCAGGGCCTCTCGGAGGCTGGTGCATCAAGAAGTTCGATGAAGCGATTGAAGGCAAAGTGCCTGCCGGTTTCGAGATGCTGGTAAACAATTTTTCGGCGGGCATCATCGGCGCTATACTATCGGTTCTCTTTTACCTTGTCATCGGACCGCTTGCCGAAGGAGCGACTAACGCGCTTGGCGGCGGCGTTAAATGGCTCGTTGATCACAAAATGCTGCCTTTCGCATCGATCCTAGTTGAGCCGGCAAAGGTGTTGTTCCTTAATAACGCGATAAACCACGGCGTCTTCACACCGCTCGGCGCCCAGCAATCCCAAGAGGTTGGGCGCTCGATCTACTACATGATAGAATCGAACCCCGGTCCCGGACTTGGACTGCTTCTGGCGTACTGCCTCATAGGAAAAGGAAGCGCAAAAAGCAGCGCGCCCGGCGCCGCAATTATTCACTTTCTGGGCGGTATCCATGAAATCTATTTCCCCTATGTGCTGATGAACCCGGTACTCATCCTTGCCATGATGGGCGGCGGCTTTACCGGCGTGCTGGTATTAAGCCTCCTTGGCGGCGGACTGATTGCTCCCGCTTCTCCGGGATCTATCTTCGCCGAGCTTATGATGACTCCCAAAGGCGCTCATATAGCGAATATTCTTGGAATATTGGCAGGAGGCGGGGTAACCTTCCTTCTCTCCACGGTTCTGCTCAAGGCGTTTGGAAAAGATGACGCGGATTTGGAAGCGGCTAAGGCAAAGACCAAAGCGAATAAAGCGGAAGCCAAAGGAACGCCGGCAGCGGCATGGGAAAATACGGCGGGAAGCGTGAAGAAAATCATCTTCGCCTGTGACGCGGGTATGGGATCCAGCGCTATGGGCGCGACCAAGCTGCGCAAGAAGATACAAGCCGCGGGGTTCACGGGTATTACCGTGGAACATTCTCCGGTCAGCGAGATCCCGGCGGACGCGGATATTATTATCTGTCACAGGGAACTGGGTGAACGCGCGGGTAACGCTAATCCCAAGGCGCGCCTTGTAACGATCACCGATTTCCTTAACGCGCCGGAATACGAAGCGTTAGTTAAAAGTCTTAAAAAATAGGAGGATAGTCATGCAGGAATTTGCTTATACGATTACCGATCCTAATGGTATCCACGCGCGTCCCGCAGGTCTCTTTGCCCAGAAAATGCAGGCGTATAAAAGCGCTATTACCATCAACCGAGACGAACAAAGCGCCAATGCAAAAGCGCTCCTCGCTATGATGAAGATGCGTTTGAAATGCGGACAGACCTTTACCGTTAAAGCGGAAGGCGAGGACGAGGTTGCCGCCATTGAAACAGCCAGAGAATTCCTGCAGACGAATCTTTAACAGGACAAGGACGGCTGGTTATTATAATGATTGGGGATATGCCGAAGACGGTACGCGGATTTGAAACATCCCCGAGGCTTCATCGGCTGTTTGAGCTGCTGCTCCGCAACCATGAGCCGATGAAAGTCGACGATCTCGCTGCCGCTCTTGAAACCAGCCGCCGTACGGTCTTTCGGGAACTGGAAAACGCCGCGGCCCTGTTGACTCCCCTAGGCGGGGCCGTGTCGTCTGTTCCCGGAAAAGGAATAATCTTTTCCGGCGGGAATGACGAACGGGAAAAGTTGAAGTATGCCCTGAGCGAACGTTGTTTTCAGCCTGCTTCAAAACGGGAGCGGCTGCTCAGGCTGCTAATGGAGCTTATTGCCAATACGGGCGCGGTGCAAAAGCTATATTACTACGCCGCAAGCCTTTCGGTGAGCGAGTCAACCGTAAGCAAGGACATTGATGAACTTGAGCCGTGGCTGGCCGCTCATAATATAACCATTACTCGAAAGAGCGGTCTTGGCATTACCTGTACGGGAAGCGAAGAGTCCCTGCGCGCGGCGTTGGTGAGCCGCTTCATGACGGACGGCGATTCAGGAGGCAAATCCTATACCGCAGCGTTTGGCTATCCCGGAGACAAGATTGAGCGGGGCGTCCGTATGGCATTACGGGCTGCCGGAGAACGGATCGATTGGATGACCGTAGAATCCTACGCCATGATGACCTTCTATCTTCTGGTGATGACGGAACGTTTTATGCGCGGTAATCTCGTTACATCCAACATTGTTCTTTCAGACGGTTTCCTGTCGGATGGTTTTCCGTTGTCTCTTGCAGTATACCTTTTGAAGGAAATAGAAAAACAGCTTTCCTGCTCTTTTCCGGAAACGGAACAACGGCTCTTGATGAAATGGATCGGAGCCTGCCGCGCAAAACAGGACAGTCCTCTGGTGATTGGAAACCTTGAGAGGCAAGAATTGGCGGAGGGACTCGCACTTAGAATGGTAGACCGGTTCGATCCTCCCATTGCCGCAATACTTAAAACCAACGATGAACTGGTGCGCCTTCTGTCGCAGCACCTGATCCCGTCCCTGACCAGACTCAAGGAAGGGATAGAATTGCCCAACCCCCTAGAAGAAGATTTGATAAAAAATTATCCTGATGTGTATCAGAAAACCTGCCGGGCCGCAAAAGTTCTTGAGGAATACCTTGGCAGTCCGGTACCATCTAACGAGATTTCTTTTTTAGAGATACATTTTCTGGCCGCGCTTGCCGCCTTGGGTGAACAGAACATGAGAAGGCGGGTGCTTCGCGCGGGTATCGTGTGTGCAGCGGGCATAGGAACATCTTACATGCTGGCGCACCAGATTCGGAAACGGTTCAAAGGCGAACTGCAGGTGGAAATAGCAAGCTGGGACGACCGATCTTCCTGGGCGGAGGATGATTTTCTCATCTCCACCATATCCATAGAAGATACGGAAGTACCGTGTATCCGAGTTCAAACCATTCTTGGAGAGGAGGATTTCAAGAAGATACAGGATGTCGTTATCGCCTATGGGTTTATTGAGCGTAATTCCGAAAAGTCCATTAGTTCTCCCACGCTGGAGAAAACCCTCGGAGATATTGATGAAGTTATACGGCATATACGGGCGCTGTTGCGTGACTTTTCGGTGGAATCAATCAAGGGGGATTGTTCTTTTGAGGAGCTTGCCGACTTTGCAGCGCATCGTTTTGCCCCGGAAAATCCTCTAGCGGTGTACCATGCCTTTATGAACAGAGAGGCTCAGGGTACCCAAGTAGTACATGATCTGGAGATCGTGCTGCTTCATGCCCGGACCGCTGTGAAGACCACGCCGGTCTTTGCGGTTATCGTTCCCGAAGGAGGGGTATTCACCAAAGGTTATTTCAAAAACGCAAAAAGCTGCGTGTTTATGTTGTTGCCGGAAATGGCGCCCAAGGATTTGGGTAACATAATGGGCGGCATTTCTAGCGCCATTATTGATATGGCGTTCTTTCTGGAAGCCCTCCAGACGGGAAACAGAGAGGGGATACGTTCCACTCTTGAAATAGAACTTTCAGGCAGTCTT
This sequence comes from Treponema sp., assembly GCA_031284105.1. Taxonomy (GTDB): domain Bacteria; phylum Spirochaetota; class Spirochaetia; order Treponematales; family Breznakiellaceae; genus JAIRKH01. The sequence goes on from JAITAN010000166.1 coordinate 6,735, forward strand.
GCGCTGTACTGCAACGAGAAACTAAAGAAATGAGATAGTTCCAGAAGTTGATATTTCGAAAATATCTCAAAATAGGAGAACATAATGATACCAATGCTGAAGAAAGAAAACATTGTTTTAAACCAGCCTAAGGCTGAACGGGAGGATGTGATCCGCTGCTGCGGACGCATGCTGGTCGATTCCGGCTATGCCAACGAACGGTATATCGAAGGGATGATTAAACGGGATAATTCATTTAGTACCGGCATAGGGAATTTTATCGCCCTACCCCACGGAGAAGAGGCGTACAAAGTAGACATAATTTCTACCGGAATTGTGATCCTGAGTTACCCGGAAGGGATCGATTGGCATGGAGAGCCGGTGTACCTCGTGATTGGGATTGCCGCTAAAGGAGACGAACATTTGGATATCATGGGGAACGTGGTGGATAACTTGGAGACCGGGGATGATGTCGTCAACTTGGTCAAGACCGGCGATGTGGATGCGGTTTACGCGATGCTCTGCGGAGAATCCGCATGATCGTAACGGTAACCGCGAACCCTGCCTTGGACAAAACCGCACGGGTGGATGTGATGCGGGCGAACGCTCTGAATCGACTGGAATCGGTGGTTATTGATTGCGGCGGTAAGGGAGTGAACGTTTCCGCCACGATCCATGCGCTGGGAGGCGACAGCGTTGCCGCCGGTTTTGCAGGAGGCGGCACGGGTGAGGAACTGCTTGCTCGAATAGCGGCAAAGGGGCTTCGGAGTGATTTTATACGGATCAAAAACCCAACACGGACCAATCTTAAGGTGGTTGACCGGGAAGGGCGCTTGACCGAACTCAATGAACCGGGTCCGGAGGTAAGTATTGAGGAATGGCGCTCCCTTGAAACGTGCCTGTTCCATTACGCGGAGCGGGACGCCGTCTTTGTGATTTCAGGAAGCCTGTGCCGAGGGCTGGAGAGCGCCGCCTACCGGAACCTTTGCGGCGCGCTTCGCTCCAAGAAGGCAAAGGTTTTTCTGGATGCAGACGGAGAAGCCTTGAAGCTGGCGCTGGAAGCGGAACCTGCCATGGTTCCCGATTATATCAAGCCCAACCGTTACGAGATGCTTACATTCTTCGGTATCAACGATGATGAAACGGTAACAGAGGAAGCGTTGTTGAATCTCGCGGAAAAGCTGCTTGAGCGGGGACTAACGCTCTGCGCCATTTCTATGGGGGTAGAGGGCGCGCTTTTTGTGAATAGCGAAGGCGCTTGGCGCGCGCCGGGAATGAAGGTGCCGATACGCTCAACCGTGGGCGCCGGAGACAGTATGGTGGGCGCTTTGGTGTACGGACTTGAACAAGGACTGGATGCGGAAGCCTATTTTGCCCTGTCCGTTGCCGCTTCCGCCGGAGCTTGTACCACCGCCGGAACCAACCCGCCGGAACGGAAACTGGTAGATGATTTGATCGCCCGCGTACGTCTGGAAAAAATACGGTAACAAAACAGGTTATAAGGAGAACACTATGGGACAAAAAACAAAAGCGGTACGGCTTTACGGAGCCGATGATGTAAGGCTTGAGGAATTCGAGCTTCCTGAAATAAAGGACGATGAGATTCTTGCTCGCATTGTGAGCGACAGTATCTGTATGTCCACATATAAACTACTGAAACAAGGGAAAAAGCACAAACGCTGTCCCCAAAATGTGGACACCAACCCCATTATCATCGGACACGAGTTTGCCGGAGATATTGTCAAGGTGGGCGCCAAATGGCGGCGTGAATTCAAAGAAGGGGAGAAATTCGCCCAGCAGCCCGCCTTGAATTACAAGGGCAGTCTTGCCTCTCCGGGTTATTCCTATGAATTCTTCGGCGGGGACGCCACGTATTGTATATTTCCCCCGGAAGTCATGGAACTCGGTTGTCTGCTCCACTACGATGGGGACGCCTATTTCTACGCATCGCTGGCTGAACCGGTAAGTTGCATCATCGGCGGCTACCACGCCATGTACCACACCAACAAGCAAAACTACAACCACGCTATGGGTGTTAAAAGCCGCGGTAACGTGCTGATCCTCGGAGGGGCGGGTCCTATGGGGCTGGGCGCAGTGGAATACCCGCTCTATGGGGAAAACCGTCCGGCGCGTATCGTCATAACGGACGTGGATGACGGACGGCTGGGGCGGGCGAAGGAACTCATCCCCCCGGAATTGGCGAAGAAGCAGGGCGTGGAGCTTTACTACGTGAATCCCCGCGGCTGTCCGGATCAGTATGCGGCGCTTATGGACCTGAGCGGCGGGAAAGGGTACGATGACGTGTTCATCTATGCGCCTATTCGGGAATTGGCGGAACTGGGAGACCGGCTTCTGGCATTTGACGGCTGCATGAATTTCTTTGCCGGCCCTCAAGACAGCGGGTTCTCCGCTATGATAAACCTCTACAACTGCCATTACACCAGTACCCACATACTCGGAAGTACCGGCGGCAATACCGGTGATCTTAAAGAGGCGCTGGATCTTGCCTCCCAGAAGAAACTGCGCCCTGCGGTAATGGTAACCCATATCTGCGGTCTTGATGCGGTTGGCGGTGCGGTGGCTCATTTACCGGAACTGCGCGCGGGGAAAATTCTCACCTACACCCACATAAATCTGCCATTGACAGCCATTACCGATTTTGAAACCTTGGGCGGGCGCGATCCGTTCTTTGCAACGCTTCACAAAAGCTGCTCCGCCCATCAAGGGCTTTGGAATGCGGAGGCGGAGCATATCTTATTGAGCCATTATGGAGTTGTGAAATGATTACCTTGCAAGGCAAAGGAGTAAGCGCGGGCATAGCATCCGGCGTAGTAGTATTCCTGAAACGGAAGAGTCTGTCGGTGGAAAAGCGGCCGGTAGCCGATGTGGAAAAAGAAGTAGAGCGTTTTGAAGCGGCCAGAAGGATCGCATCGGAGCAGCTCGATGAATTATCAAAAAAGATGGCGGGCACGATCGGTGAAGAAAATGCGGTACTCTTTGAGGTTCACCGGATGCTGCTGGAAGACGTGGACTATACCGAGCCTATCACCGCTATCATAAAGAATGAAAAAGTCTGCGCCGAATATGCGGTTAATACGACCGGTTCCCGGCTGGCGCAGGAATTTGCCGATATGGACGATGAGTATATGAAAGCCCGCGCGGTTGATATGTACGATGTTTCCAAGCGGGTGATAGGCATACTATCGGGTGTTGAGGACGACCTTACCCGCAGCGATGAGCCGGTGATCCTGGCCGCGGATGATTTTACGCCCAGCGAAACCGCGCAGCTTGACCGGGGGAAGGCGCTGGCTCTCGTGTCCCGTCAAGGCTCCGCCAATTCCCATACCGCGATTTTTGCCCGTACTATGGGTATTCCGGCAATCATCGGCTTCGGCGCTTTCTTGTCCGGGGACCTGTCGGGAAAACAGGCGGTTCTGGACGGGGAAACCGGCGCCTTGTATATTGAGCCTGATCAGGAAACAATCCAGACCCTTGAGCAGAAAAAGGAGGCTCTGCGGCAGGAAAAGGAATGTCTGGAGAAGCTGCGGGGAAAGCCTACCCTTACCAAAGCGGGCCGGCGGATGAAACTCTACGCCAATATCGGTTCGGTGGGAGATGTAGAATCCGTTTTGGCCGGGGATGCGGAAGGAATCGGCTTGTTCCGCAGTGAATTTCTGTACCTGGGCAGGGACAGTTACCCCGATGAGGAATACCAGTACCAGTGTTACCGGCGGGTGCTGGAAAAGATGGGGGACCGGCAGGTTATTATCCGTACGCTGGATATTGGAGCGGACAAGCAGGTGGATTATCTTAATCTGCCGAAAGAAGAAAATCCCGCTTTGGGTATACGGGCCATCAGGCTCTGCCTGAACCGGCCGGAGCTATTCAAAACCCAACTTCGGGCCATATACCGCGCTTCTCTTTACGGCAATGCGGCGATCATGTTCCCCATGATAAGTTCTCTTGATGAACTGCTTCGGGCAAAAGAAGCAGCGCGGGCCGTACGGGAAGCGCTTGCGGCCCATAGCGTCCCATTCAAGAGGGACGTTCCCATCGGCATCATGATAGAAACCCCGGCGTCCGCGATCATAAGCGACATACTGGCAAAGGAAGCGGACTTTTTCAGTCTTGGCACCAACGATCTTACGCAATACACCCTTGCGGTTGACCGGCAGAACGAGGCGGCCGCGGAATTCTGCGACACGCATCATGAGGCGGTGCTGCGGCTTATCAGAATGACCTGTGAGAACGCGCACAAAGCGGGCATCTGGGCGGGCATTTGCGGGCAGCTCGGCGCGGATCCTACGCTGACCAAAACCTTTGTTGAGATGGGGCTTGATGAGCTTTCGGTGGAGCCTTCCGGCATCTTAAAGCTGCGCAATCTTATTACCCAATGCTAATGGAAAAGATTTTCGCATTTATCTCCTGACGTATACCCCTTCAGAGGGTTCGACTGTTCGGGACGGGTTTCTGACCCGGGCTGGAATACGGCGCCGCCGCAGGTACGCGCCTAGGCAGGAAGTGCGCTCCGAGTTCAAACTCACGCCCGCTCCGGCAGCGAGGGAGCGACCCCTCTGCGTTGGAGGGACATCGCCCCCGGCACTAGAGGATCACCCTCTCCCGCATTAGGTGTAGGCGCTGCCTTATTTGTTTCAATCCACACGCCCGCCTGAAGCGCGGCGGCGCCCTTGCAGCAGGGTTTAATACCCCGCCGTAAACTTGTGTGCACACTCTGCGGCGGGGATTCTTTATTGAACTATTTTTCCTTTTATTATATACTTTCCGACCATGGCAAAGTCAAAATTTACCGTGCTTGACCTCATAGACCTTGACTTCAAAGAACATAATTCATTAAATCTAATCAGTATCGGGGACAGAAAGGGACTGAGCAGGGAAATAGTCAACTCCGAGTTGAACCGTCCGGGACTTGCCTTATCCGGTTTTTTCGACTCGTTTGCGTATCAGCGCATACAGATATTCGGATGCGGAGAATACGCCTATCTGGAAAAATTGATCCGGGAAGAAAAACTGGAGTCAATTCAGCAGCTCTTTTCATATTCGATTCCGTGCTGCATATTTACCCATACGTTGACCCCAAATAGCGACTTTATGGCAACCGCGGAAAAAGCCCGCTGCCCCATTTTGCAGACGGACCTCAGCACCGCGGAATTCAGCGCGCGCTTAATCCGCATATTGTCGAACATATTCTCCCCGCGTAAAGGTATCCACGGCGTTTTGATGGAGGTGTATGGACTCGGCGTACTTATCGTAGGCGAATCGGGCGTGGGAAAAAGCGAAGCCGCGCTGGAGCTGATCAAACACGGACACCGGCTTGTGGCGGACGACATGGTTGATATTCAGTGTATCAACGGCAATCTTCTGCTTGGCGCGGGCGCAAATAAGATCATCGGACACCATATGGAGATACGCGGACTCGGCATCATTAACATTACCCACCTGTTCGGCATAGGCTCGGTGCGGGATCAGAAACAGGTGCAGCTTGTCATACAGTTGGAAGAAGAGAAGCCGGATAAAACTTATGACAGACTGGGTATTGAGCGAAAATATATGGAGCTTTTGGGCGTCAGCGTACCTAAAATAGAAATCGCCGTTAAACCCGGACGGAACGTACCGGTTATTGTTGAGACCGCAGCCATGAATGAACGGCTGAGAAGAATGGGCTATGATGCGGCTAAAGAATTCAATCAGAACATTATGAAATGGCAGGAAATGAGTTATTCAGACCAATTTGTTTTCTTCGGGGAGGATATTATATGATTGAGCAAATAATAACCGTTACAAACCGCGCGGGGATCCATGCCCGTCCATCGGCGATGATTGTTAGCCTTACTAAGAATTTCAAGTCTAACATATATTTTGAAAAAGATGACGATAGAATAAACGCAAAATCTATTATGGGACTGCTCACCCTCGGGGCGGCTTATGGGGCCACGTTAAAGATCATCGCGGACGGTGAGGACGAAGCGCAGGCGTTGGAAAAAATAGTACAACTAGTGGAATCGAAATTCCTTGAAGAAGAATGAAACCCCGGTTCCTATAATCGGTATATGGGGACTCATTTTCATCTATGTTCTCTTCTGTATAGTAACTATTTTCTTATCCGGAATTTTCTTTTCCGGTATTTTACAGAGCGGCGGCATTACGGACAAGCTTCTGCTTGCGGTTTTTTTTACCATACCTGCCGTATCATTCGTATTCCTGATAATCTCTCTCGTCCGTCTTGTTCAAGACCTTATTACACGAAGAACCGGTAGAAGATTCCAAGTAAAGCTTCTTGGATATTTCACGATTGTACTGCTCTTTTCCATAGTCCCCCTTGTCCTGATTACAAGCATATCCGCTACCGAAATTATGCGTTTCTGGAACACGCTGAACTTGGAATCCACCATGAATTACGCCCAGCAATTTATCGTGGAAGCGTACTCATTGCACCTTGAAAAGGCCCAGCATGTGGTGAATACCGCCGATTTTGACCGGCTATTTGGTAATCAGTCCGCGGAAATCCCCTCCGGTTTACTCGCGGTTCAGGATTTTACGCCGGCGCCGCCTCCCGTTGAAGGAACCGGCAATACCGGCGAAGCGCACTGGGTAAGCTCCCGCTTCTGGGGAAGAGCGGATCAGATGTTCGATATGCCGCCCGCACGGCTCCAAGGTTTCGTTGCCCGAAATAAAAGCCGCGATACCGATGTTGTCCGTTACCTCGTAGTGATAAACGATAGAACCCTGCGGCTCATCACATACAATCTGGGAGAAGGTTTTGATGCGGCGATAGACGCATTTGAGGTTCAGCGCGCGAAATTTGAGGCGGTAAAGACGCTGGACGTCCGGTTTAAACAAATTGCGATCCTTTTTTATGTGTTATTCTTCCTGCCGGTAGTACTGGTAATCTTTACCCTTGCCGTATCGTTCACAAAAACCATTACAAAACCAATCATAGACCTTACCGAAGCGACCCGTAAAGTCGCAAGCGGAGATTTTTCCATTCATATTACGGCAAAAAGGAAGGATGAGCTTGGCGTTTTAATCCAATCGTTCAATACCATGGTGCAGGATTTGGAAAAGACGCGTAAGTCCCTTATCAAGGCGGAAACAATGTCCGTTTGGCAGCGGATGGCCGCCCACCTTGCCCATGATATAAAGAATCTCCTTACCCCGATAAAACTATCCGCAGAGCGGGCCCTGCGGCACTGGCGAAACAATTCTGAAAATACCGGTGAAATACTGGAAGCGTCCCTGTTTTCTATCATACAGGAAGCCGAAGGATTTTCAAATATGCTGGACGAATACCGCATCCTCTCCCATCCTATGGAACCGTCCGTATCGAATACCGCGGTATCCAAAGTCATTGCTCCGCTTATTGCCTCTTACCGGCTTTCCTACCCGGCCGTTGAATTCGACGCCGGCAATATAGATTACACGGCCGTAGTAAAGGTTGACGAGCGCAGACTCACCCAGATTATTACGAATCTTGTTGTCAATAGCATTGACGCGGTCAACGCGGTGGGCGCGGATCATGCCGCAAGCGGTGCAGGCGGAGTACAAAAAATTGAGATACGAACCGACACGGTAAAAAAACAGGGGATTGTCTTCTGTAGAATCAGCATCACGGATACGGGACACGGTATTCCCTCCGATGCCGCAAAAAAAATCTTTACCCCGTATTTTACAACCAAAGAAAAAGGTACCGGACTCGGTCTTTCGATTGTGGAACGTATTGTCGACGATCACCGCGGCGCCATCTGGTTTAACTCAAGCGTCAATGCGGGGACTACGTTTTTTGTGGATTTACCCACGCCGTAAGGCTTTCGGTCAGGTCCTGCCTTCCATTTTTGCGGCAATTTCGAGCAATTTTTCCTTGGTATTAAGTTCAGGATCATCAAGAACCGCCTCCAGAAGCTCTTTCAGGATGACGCCGAGACGGGGACCGGGCTGTATGCCCAATGCGATAAGCTCTTTACCGGAAACGGCCAAATCTTTGAGGGACAGCGCTTTTTTTTCATTAAGAATAGCGGTTACCCTATCCATGAACGGAATAAGGAAATCGGGCCGGAGCGGTTCGTCCGCATGGGCAAAGGCATCCGCGCGGCGGAGCTTGTACAGGTTGGGTAGATGGGCTTCTCCCACCCTAACGATGAAGCGTCTGACGGCCGCGTTCGACCAGTTTGCAGTGTACCGGAACATGTGTTCGTCTACGAGATGGGTAACCGTGTCGATGACGGCATTGGGATAGCGCAAACGGCTCAATATGTTTTTTGTCAGAACGGCGCTTTCCCGCTCGTGGTGGTAAAATGTCCATACGCCGGATTCATCCATGGCGCGGGTAGCGCGCTTCCCGATGTCGTGGAAGAGCGCGGCGAGCCTCACCGCACGCGGGCAGCGTTCCTTTGCCGCATAATCGCAGGCAAGCAGCGAATGATCGAGTACATCAAAACGGTGGCGGCCCTTCTGCTCGACTCCCCGGCACGCGGCAAGTTCGGGAAGCATTTGTTCGAGAAGACCGGTGCGTTCCATGAGCAGCAAGCCGGTTGAAGGCTTTGCAGACCCGATTACTTTGTCGAGTTCATCACGTATGCGTTCTACGGAAACGCTTGCGGTGATGGAAAGCGTCTGTGGAATCGCGGCAAGCGTCTCCGTATCAACGGAAAAGCCGAATTGGGATGCAAAACGGACGCAACGCAGAGACCGCAGCCCATCCTCGCTGAAGCGTTCAAGCGGATTTCCCACACAGCGGATAACGCGGTTTTGTATATCCGCGCGCCCGTTAAACGGATCGATGAGGCGTCCTTGCGGCAATTCCAGCGCCATGGCGTTCATAGTGAAATCGCGGCGGGAGAGGTCGTCTTCAATGGTTGCGGCATACGCGACTTTTTCAGGATGACGCCCGTCTCGGTAGTCCGATTCGGTGCGGAAGGTCGTGATTTCAAATGCCTGCCCCTTATAATGCACCGTAACGGTGCCGTGTTTGATGCCGGTAGGAATAACGGTACACCGCTCCGCGCTGAACATGGCCGTAACCGCGTCCGGCCTTGCGGCCGTTGCAAGGTCAAAGTCTTGGGCCTTTTCGCCTCGAAGCATATCGCGCACCGCGCCGCCAACAAGGAAGCACGGCGTTCCATGCGCCGAAAAGATGCGGGCAATATCCTTTAGTATGCGCGGTATAAAAAGCATGGTCATTATACCTTTCCGTATATCCGGAGGATGGTATTTCGGGAGAACATCGCGCTCCCTTGTTTTTTGCGGCTCAATAGTACTTTGAGGAAACATAACGCTTTCATCTTCAGTCGTTTCTCCGTTATCACGAACATAGTATGTAACGCACTCCGGGCGTTCCGCGTATACGGGCGCGGTTGCCCTTCACTCTTCCATCTTTAGGACGTATTTACGCTGCGTAAAGCGATACATACATACGCAGGCCATAGCGTCCTTATCGTATGGTATCTGCCTTTACGGCTCCCTTTAGTATGAACACGCCCCTAGAAGTTGCCGGGTATGCCTCATGGCATGGGTGCGAAAAGCATTGTAACAGTATACAAACATACGGTATACTGTCAATGCTATGCGTGGAATTGCTTTTATCGGCGGCGAAAGCCCTGCGCCGGATATATGCCGGAGCGCGGCGTCCGGAGCGGGGCTTATCGTTGCGGCGGATGCCGGCCTCATAACCGCGGAACAAGCCGGCATCACGCCGGACTGGATCGTGGGCGACATGGATTCAGTGGACGAAAGCCGTCTTGCCGGATACGGCAGCGAGCGGATCATCAGGTACCGCGCGGACAAAGACTGCACCGACACGGAGCTTGCCCTCCGGTTGCTCTGGGACAAAGGCTGCGTCCATACCGCGCTTATCGGCGGCGGCGGCGGCAGAATCGATCACCTTCTCGCCATCCGCGCCCTTTTTGAGCGGCGCCCTTCGCCCGACCGGTGGATCACCGGTCGGGAAATACTCTACCGCATCCAATCTCCTGAAACGCTTGAATTGCGCCTGAAACCAAAAAGCCTCGTGTCGGTTTTTCCCTGCGCGGAAACGCATGGACGGGCCAGAAGCCGCGGTTTACAATGGACGCTTGATGCGCTTGAATGGAAAAAGGGCTTTTTCGGGATAAGCAACGTAGCGGTCAACGGAAATTGCGCGGTTTCTGCGGAAAAAGGGGCGTTTCTAGTCATTGCCGCCATTGCGGATACGGTGGAAGCGGCAAAAACAGCGGAACAGGTCCCATTGTAGCTCCCCTCATATCAACATATATTCTTTGGCCGCGTGAACCAGAGCGTTGTTCCAGTAAGGACGGTTCAGAAACCCCCTGCGGGATTCCGTATCGTCTATTTTCAGTCCGCGCTGCTGGAGCCGCCTAATCGCGGTGCCGACAACGGTATTTATATCAATAAGCGGCGCGCCGGATTTACGCAAAACACGGTACAACGCATAAAAATAGAAAGAATCGTATGTATCCATGCCGGGGGGCAGTTCGCTAGGCGTTAGCCAGTCAATATCCTTTATAGCTTGGTTTTTATCGGACGCGGTCTTTGAAACCGCACTGAGTGCAAGACTGTGAAATATTGAAGCTTTCCTGCCCCAAAAATCCCGTTTACTCATATTCAACAACTCGCCTTGAGCAAAGCCGCTGCTCCAGTCCGGGCGTTCCGTCCACAAGAAGCTCTCGGCGGGAATCGCTTTGGCTATAGTTTCCGAAAACTCAAGCGCCGTCTCATAGGAGCCGGAAATATACGATGCTTCGGCTTTGAAAAGAAGAAGATCAAGATTAGAAGGATCAGCACTATTGGACAGGGGAAGGCGGTCGGGTTTTGCGGCCGTGAGGTTTGAAAAGAATTTCGCGCGAAATATCCATGCACTCATGGTATTCTTCATGGCATCCGTTATCGGCTCCGAAAGATTTTCAAAGGTCTTTTCAAACAGGTGCAGGGCGTCCTGATAAAAGCCGAATTCAAAACGCAGTTTGCCCCGTAAGAAGCGGGCGCGATCCGTCCAGTTATTGCATCCCGCGATGACGGCGTTGTGTTCGGCATTGTGGGCAAGCCGTTCGGCCTTGGGAAGATCGCCAAGCAGGTAGTAAATATTTGCGGCGTAATATGAAGAAACGGCAAGTTCATCAATGGTTCCTTGTTTTTCGGCATGTTCAACCGCAATGGTGATATATTCCGCGACTTCACCCCACTTCCCACCGTGTAGTTTCACCAGGGCGATAAGCCTGAACACTTTTGCGGGACTTGTTTTGTGCTGTTCATGGTGTATTCGCAGTACCTTTTTCAGCGTCTCAAACGCCCGCGTTCCCTCTCCGACAGCCGCATAATAACACGCGCGGTTGATAAGAATTTGTACTTCGTACAATGCCGAAGCCGTGTCCGGCGCTACCGCGGAAAATACTGTTTGTATGTTATTTTTATCTCCGTGTATCAGCGCGTTAAACGTTAAAAACAGATACCGCGCCGCAGGTCCCCGTTCCTTTCCGACAATGGTATCAAAGCGGTTTGCGGTAATGGAACGGTGTATTCTTGCGGTTGTTCCGTTGAGAACATCCGAACACAGGGCATTCCAGAGAAGCGTATCGGAAATCACGGTATGTAAGCCGGCAAGCGTTTCGATAAGGTCAAAACAGGCCGACAGTCTGCCTCGGGACACGGCTTGAAGCAGGCACGTTTTAATAAAATCGTAGATCGCATCTTTTCTGTCTCCCAAAAACCATTCCGCACGTATGGTAAAATTGGGGATACGCGGAAGCGGATCATCAACGCAATCAATAACCCCGATACGGGCAAGCTGGGCAAACACCCGAATCAGCATGGATGGATTTCCTCCGCCGGCTTCTTCAAATAGGCGGGGAAACAGATAACCGGGAAAGAAATTACGTAACACATTAAAGGTATAGGATAATCCCCACAGATCTACCGACATTTCACGAGTATCTATCAGAGGAATATCTGTATGGTGATCCAAAAGGATAGTTCTTGAAAAGACGGCTTCCCATTTGTGTAAAAATGTACGCTTATCTTTCTTTTCCGTACAGGTCCCATACGCCGTTATGTCAAATTTCACCCCGTTATATATATCAAGAAACATATCTACCGCTAATGGGTCTGCGTTATGCACGTTTTCAACGACAATCACAGGGCGCACTTCTCTCGCTTTTGCTTTTGTAACATACATATCAACCAGCAATCGTAAAAAACGCCTGATGGTACCGGCAAGCGCCGGTGAATACTCGTTACGGAGCCGTTCCCGAAAGATGATTTTCTTTAGCGTATCTAAAAGCTCAAGCTGTTTCTGATCGCCGGCGCCCTCACCGTTACCGGCTATTAAGAATGCGTGTATTTTGGGACTTATCATATCGGCAAACGCGCCGATGTTGGCGCCGCCATCGCGAGCGGTATCGAAACTTTTGTTAGCGGCATCGTGGCGAAACCGGAGTATCAAGGGCGGCGTATTGCCTGTCAATGCACAGAAGCGGTAAATCCCCTCTCGTTTGCCGATAAAATCCGGGCCGGAAAAAACGATGTTTTTACCGAATTCTTGTTTGATTGTGTGAACGATCTTATCGCTCAAGGGAAATGCGCCCGCGAATCTTCGGACGTTACGGGAAACGGCTTCAATATGTTTTATCTGTACATAACTTCCCGTTGAGCCGGCGCGGACGGCAAAATCCTTGTTTTCAAAGGTGCAGTAGCTACTAAGCGCATTCTTCATTTCCACGTCGCACCATATACCGCTTTCCCCATGCAGGGAAGCGAGTGTCCGGCACACGTCTTCTATTTCAAAGACGGGAACGTTTTTACAGATGACGAACGCGTACGCGCCGACAGAAACAGGACAGTTCTTTCTCAATAGGTCATGGCCTGTTTCCAGAACACAGATGATGTTGGGCCATATTCCAATCGATTTCTCGTTAAAAGAAGCGGCGATATACCGTTCCTTGATATGAACGCCTCCATTTGCCGCTTCAAATGCTTTGACGAGACCGCTTTCCAAGGTTATGAGATTTTCTTCCCGTGTTTTTTGAAGTTGTGTTCTGAATCGTAAAAAGAACAGTACTTGGATCACTTTTTCTCTGTTTCCCTGTGAAATAGTACTATAAAGAGGGTGTTTTTTCAATAGTAAAAAATACCATGCCGCCGCACCGGCGGCGTGATCCGCCCTAGTTTGACATTCACGTCTTTGCTATACTGACGGCATGAAAATCCTGATATTCTTTGTACCGCGCGTTTTGACTGCGCTCGCGGGCTTTGCCCTGATCATCACCACGCCGCTAGTCTTTTCGGGCTGTTATATCCTGAAACAGGGCGTTATCCTGCTGGGGTATCTCTCAAAGGCGGTTCCGCTGGAAACGATTGCCATAAATCCCGATGAACGCGGTTTTGTGGATCGGGTACAGGATATCCGCCGCTTTGCCAAGGAAGAACTGGGGCTAAAACAGAACAAAAATTACACGACCTATGTGGCTATTGACCGCAATTATCTTGCGGCCGTAGTATCCGCCGATCAGCCGGACGCCTTTGTCCGTTATGAATGGCATTTTCCCATCGCGGGCGCGGTTCCTTATAAAGGCTTCTTCAAGGTAGAAGACGCACGCAGCGAGGCGGAGAAACTCAGAAAGAAAGGGCTGGACGTGTGGGTGCGCGGGGTGGACGCCTTCAGTACGCTGGGCTGGTTCAAAGACCCTCTTTATTCTTACATGAAAAGCTATCCGGTACACCAACTCGCGGATCTCCTCATCCATGAACAACTGCACGCTACGGTATACCTCGCCGGACAGTCCCAATTTAACGAGGAACTGGCTGAATTTGTGGGCGGCGAAGGCGCGCGGCTCTACATGGAAAAGACGTTCGGCAGCGATTCGCCGGAATACCGCGCCATGCTTGACGGCAAAGCAGACGGCGCGGCTTTCGTCGCCTTTATCCATGAACTGATAGCCGGGCTGGACGCCCTCTACCAAGGAACGCTTCCCCGTGAGGAAACGCTGCGGGAAAAAGAGCGGATCATAGCGCGCGCACAGGAACGGTTTGCCGCGGAATACCAACAACGCTTCATAGGAGAAAACTACCGTTTTTTCTCATCCATGACCATAAACAACGCGTATCTGGAACTGTACCGCCTGTATTATGCCGGCGAAGACTACCTCGCGTCTCTTTATGAACGCGCCGGAAAGGACCTCCCGCGTCTTATTGCGGCCGCCGCGTCCATCAAGGGCGCGGGCAAGAACGGCAATCCCCGAATGGCGCTTGAAGCCGCGCTGTTTGGCGCCGCGCCTTCCGATGAGTAAGCGGACTATCCGTGCGGATACATGTCCAACTCTCCGGTGAAAAAGGCTTCGACTCGTGTACCGGCGCGTTGCCGCCTTTCGATCAGCAGGGATCCGTCTTCGCCGATGCCGTACAAAGTTCCTTCCACGTACTCATCAGAACCGGTTCCGCCCGCGATAAAACGCACCTGTGTACCCTTCAGGTAGAGCCGCCCGGAAAGCCGTTCTCTCCATGAACCGTCCGTCTGCCGCAACTCACGGTACAGATACGCAAGGATGCGCTCAAGCGCCCGAAACCTGTCGTCATGTTCCGGTGATGCGCCGTAGGCAAGTGCAATGCTGGTCGCCTTTTCCCGCAAATCGTCAGGAAATTGGGTTTGCGCAACATTCACGCCTATACCGATGAACACGGTTTTACCATCGCTTTCACTGATGATGCCCGCGGCTTTTCTTGCCCCGTCCGTACCGGCGTTTGGGCAAAGCATAATATCGTTGGGCCATTTTACCAGCGCCGTATGCTGAACGCCGCACGCCGGAACACGCCGCGTTAAACCTGCGGCAAAGTCTTCTATCGCACATGCGGCCGCAAGTCCTGTTTTAAGGGTAATCGCCTTGGGAATATCCGAAAAGCCACGGTACCGCAGCAAAAGCGTACAGTACAAGTTGCCCGCAGCGGATTGCCACGCCCTTTCCGGTATCCTGCCCCGACCCGCGCTTTGCCGGTCCGCTACGATCACGGTTCCGTGCGGAAACCCCTGCGCGGCAAGGGCGCGGGATACATCCATGGTGCTGGAGACCGTCTCCGCGCGGAAGACCGGCGCTTCATTAAAAGGATTTTTTATAGAAAGTGTTTCCATAGTAACCGCCCTACAGTCTACCCATGTACCGCGCTTTTTGCAATCCGGCGAATAGGGGCGTCTATATGGCGTTTCGTCCGCTGCGCCGACGTTCCCGCAACTAAAAATTCTTAAAAAAGAAGCGTT
>JAITAN010000178.1 GCA_031284105.1 Treponema sp.
GGACGAACCATGGTGTAATGGGTAATATCGGGGGAAAGAGCGTCTTCTCTCAATTTTTGAAAAGCGAATCTTTCGTAGATGGTAACGTTTATCTTGTCTTGGGTTCCCAGAAAACAGGGCAGGGACAGTTCGTCAATCTCTTTCAGTTTCTTTCTAATCAATGCGGAAGCAATGCCTTTTCCCCGCGCCTCAGGCAGTACCGCTATCGGCGTCAAACCCCAAAAAGGCTGCTTAACGGTTTGTTCCTGCGCTCCGGTTAGGACTTTTATAAACGCTAAGAATCGTTCCCGCAAACCCGAAGAGTACGGCGCAAGCGATTCTTCCATAGCGCGATCCCTTGCCGCATGTTTTGCCGCATCAGCTTCGAGAGTAGCAGGCGGCGACCAAACGGCAACGCCTGCCGCCTTGCCGTCTAGCAGCGCCAGATCGGTTTCCTGCACGCCTAAGCCTTGAGTAATGCGTTGATGGAAGTTGGCAACAAGAAACGCATAACGCTCTGCGCTATCCGGTGCGATGTAGCGGTAAAAGGGACGATCGTAGAAGGCCGCCACGAGCAGCGATACCACCTCATCAAGATCGTCCCTTGTCATTGGTCTAATATCCATTATCTATTTACCGGTTTTTCCCTGCCGTGCGGCGTATTCCAGACGGAAACATCAGGTCCCTTTGGAATAATCCCGAACGTATTACCCGCATCGCAACAGACATGGTAGTGCGCTTTGATGTGGTCAAAGAAGGTATTCTCACCAAAAGCCGGAATTTGATACAGGTCGCGGGCGTATGCCCACAAATGGGGGAAGTCCACGAGCCGGTTTCTGTTGACGCGGAATACGTTGTAGTAAGCCGCATCAAAACGGACAAGCGTTACCCACAGCCGTATGTCCGAATCGGTGAGCGCATCGCCGAAAAGATACCTGCTTTGCGACAACCGTCCGTCCAGCCAGTCCAAGCGTTTGAAAACCTTGGCGTATGCGTCCTCATAGGCCCCCTGCCCGCGGGCAAACCCTGCCTTATACACGCCGTTGTTCACCTCGTGAAAGATGATGTCGTTAAGCTCTATAATATCCTGACGCAGGCGTTGCGGAAACAGATCGGGCGCACCGCTTTTATGAAAGTCCCGCCAGACAGTCTCCCAATAGTAGCTCAGATTGAAATAATCGTTATTAACTACCTTAGCGGTTTTTATATCGGCGAGTGCGGGAACCGTGAATCGTCCCTTATACTCAGGGTCGGCGTTGCGATAGAGATCGCTTAAATACCTCACCTTCAGCACCGGATCAACGCCGTCTTTATCGAGGGTGAACGCCCAATCGCTATACTCTTTCTTGGGACGGATAGGATCAACCGTCCCCACGCTGAAAGCATCTTCAAGTCCAAGCAAGCTTCGGACGATGAGCTGGCGCGTTGCCCATGGACAAGCCGCAGACCATATAAGCCGGTAGCGTCCTGCCTCAACCGGCAGTTCGTCCGCTCCCGATCCAAAAGGCGTGGTAAAATAGTTTTGTTGTCTGACAAAAGCGCCTTTTATATTGTTCGTCTCATCTTGAAACCATGTCTTATACGCCATGCTCTTCCTCCTTTGCATTTTCTGTAGTACGAGAAAACCTGAGTCTGTCATGCCGTTCGTTCCAGATTGAAAGGTCAGGTCCCAAAGCTAG
The DNA here is from genome assembly GCA_031284105.1 of Treponema sp. Taxonomy (GTDB): domain Bacteria; phylum Spirochaetota; class Spirochaetia; order Treponematales; family Breznakiellaceae; genus JAIRKH01. The sequence continues at coordinate 1,659 of JAITAN010000178.1, forward strand.
AATGTGATAGGGATTGCGCCCATGCGATCCCAAATGATAGCCCCGTTTGATGGCATCGAAATCGGTGGTATCCCCGAATCCGGGCGTTTGGTACAAGTCTTTGGCGTAATTCCAAAGGTTGGGGAAATCGATAAGCCGATTCCGGTTCGTCTTAAACACGGTATGATACGCAATGTCGAAGCGGGCTAGGGTTACATAGAGGCGGATATCCGAGTCGGTAATCCGGTTGCCGAAAAGGTAGCGCCGGTTTGACAAGCGCTCTTCCAGCTGGTCAAGCCGCGCAAAAAGCAAATCGTAGGCTTTCTCGTATTCGGCTTGAGACTGGGCAAAACCAGCTTTATAGACGGCATTGTTCACCTCGTGGAAAAGCGTTTCGTTTAGAGCGTCGATTTCAGCTCGCAATTCTTGAGGATATAAATCAGGCGCTCCCTGTTTATGGAAAGGCGCCCAGACCGTCTCCCAATAATTGCTTAGTTTGAAATAATCGTTATTTACGACTTTGCCGGTTTTAATATCAACGATTGCGGGAACCGTGGCCCGTCCTGTATACTCAGGGTCCGCCTTTGCATACGCCTCAGAAATGAAACGTATGCCCAGCACCGGATCAACCCCTCCGGGGTCAAGAGAAAACTCCCAGCTCTTACTCGTTCTTACGGGGTTTGCCGTGCCGACACTGATAACCTCATCAAGACCCAGCAGCTTAAAAACGATGATCTGACGATGCGCCCACGGGCAAACGCGCGCCCACAAGAGCCGGTAGCGTCCTGCCTCAACCGGCAGCTCATCCACCCCCGATCCAAAAGGAGTGGTGAAGCGATTCTGTTGGCGCACAAAGGCGCCGCTTTCCGAAATTTCATACCGCGACTCGGAGTCCGCGGTTTTTATAATAAGTTCTTCCATATCTTTTTATTGGCTAATATCGGATCCAAAATACTTAACCGACAGCTCTCGTAACTTTCCGTTGGCGATTAAGGTCTCAAAAGCTCCGTCCACAGCCGCCCGAATTGTCTCTCCTTCAGTCGTACGAGGGAAAATAAAATAGGATTTGGGGTTTTGGATTTTTTCTTGTTCAGCTTTGGGAAGCGAAATAAAATCAACATCAATACCGAATTCACGTTCTCGCAACACGACAGATACTTCTTCCGAAAGGATAAAGTCGAGACTACCGTCCGCAATACGCTGATAAATTCTCAGCGCATCTTCATCGGAATAGGTAATCTTGATGGGGTTATCCGGATGCGCTTCGTTGTACTCCTCTACAAAAAGTTGAGGAAACGCACCGTCGGGGGTTGCAATATCTGTTTTTCCACCAAGATCGCTTATTCCCTTAATGTCGGAACGCCCTTTACGAACAACGATTCCGGTATTGTTATAGATGTAGTGGTGTTGAGCAAAGAGATACTTTTCCTCTCGTTCCTTGCGCCAGCTGATGTTGTTGACGCCGATTTGATACCGCCCTGAGTCAAGCCCCGCGAAGATGCTGGGGAATTCAGTTACCTCAATCTTAAACGTATATTGAGGCAGCAATTCATCCACAGCTGCAATAACGGCGCTGTCGTACCCGTCCAGCGTACCGTCCGGATTTACCCAGCCATAAGGTACAGGCAGCCCCGCGGTACCGACGGTAACGGTGCTTACCCCCGCTACCTGTTCCCTCCTTCCATTTGCGAAAACGGAAGCCGCTAAGCCTATAGCCAGCGTAATAGTAATAAGTTTTTTCATTTTCTTTCTCCTTAATTAAGAAAATATAAAATATATATAGAAACCTTAGAGGTTCTAAATAACGTAATCGTTAAGCGCAACCCGAGATATAAACTGTTTGGTACGCTCATGAATCGGCTTAAAGAAAATATCCCGAGGGCTGCCTTCCTCCAAAATTACACCGTCATCAATAAAAACGACATGCGTCGCTATTTCATTGATAAAAGTCAACTCATGGGATACGATGATCAGCGTGTTACCCTCTTTTGCCATATCCTGAATGACACGAAGTACTTCTCCTACCATCTCAGGATCCAACGCTGATGTCGGTTCATCAAATAAAATAATAGTGGGTTTCAACGCCATTGCGCGGGCAATGGCAACACGCTGCTGTTGTCCGCCTGAAAGCTGGGAGGGATAGTGGTTAATCCTGTCGGAAAGCCCTACCTTGGCAAGATAATGCTCCGCCTGTTCTTTTGCATCAACTTTACTCTTTTTCTGTACTACAAGTGGACCTTCCATTACATTTTCAAGAGCAGTCTTGTATTTGAAAAGGTTGAATTGCTGGAACACCATCGCCGTAGACCGACGTATTTCCAGAATCTCATGCTTCTTCACTTTAGTCATATCAAAAGCAAGGTTGCAGAAACTGAAATACCCCGCATCAGGGATTTCCAGTAGGTTGAGGCAGCGCAGTAACGTTGATTTTCCTGATCCGGAAGAACCGATTATACCCACCACCTCTCCGGGATTGACCGTCATGCTGATGCCTTTAAGCACCTCATTACGGTGAAAACTCTTTTTTAAGCCGTCAACTTGTAACATTTGGCGTCTCCCGTTCATTGCAGCGCAACCGCTTTTCCGCCCAGTGCAGAAGGCGGGACACAACGCTTGTAATTAAGAAGTAAATGATCGCTAGAGTAATATACATTTCAAAGTAGCGAAAATTCCGCGAAGCAAGAAGCCTGCCCGCAGCGGTCATCTCCACCACGGCAGTTACAAATACAAGAGAAGTTCCCTTGATAAGCCCGATAAGTGAATTTCCCAGAGATGGAAGCGCCACGACCAACGCTTCAGGCAGTATAATTCTACGCAAAGCTTGAGGCGCCGTCATACCGATGGAAAGAGCGGCTTCCATTTGCCCCTTATCAACCGATTCGATGGCGGCGCGAATACTTTCGGATGAATAGGCCGCTTCATTGAGAGAAAGAGCAACCAGTGCGAAAACAATCGGAGCAATACCGTTGACGTTGAAATGCGTCCCGTACGCTTGGTTAATTGCCATGAGTATCATAGGAATCCCATAATAGGTAAGGTAAAGCTGCACCAACACGGGCGTTCCACGAGTAAATGCCACATAAAAACTAGCAATGGGCGTAATGAAACGTATTTTCTTTATCTTCACAATAGCTACGAGAAATCCAATCACTAAACTGCCCACGAATGAAATAAGAGCAATCTCCATAGTAATAGGCAGATACTTAAGCACACGCGGAATCTGTATAAAAACCACGGTGAAATCAAATAATTTTCCCATTAACGCTATCCTTATACCCTACTAACATGGTAGATATAATATGATAGTTATCATAAAATGTCAATAGGCTACCATAAGATTTGCAGGCGATCCAGAAAATATAATGGAGGGATAAAGACAACAGGCACACAAAAGAAATCACATGCCCCCATTGCCCTAATAGCAAACTAGCCGGAACAAAAGCATACAAAATTACCATTACAAAAACTGTGGCCGCCGCGTTATCAACGACCATGATAAAATAGCAGATAAAAGGTATACTTTTTACTCTAGAAGGTATACCTTTTAGTAGGCTAATGTGATGACGATTAGTAGACTGATGTACCGGCAAGTATACTCAAGTACGATAAGATTTGCTATTATTGCGGTATTTGTTGGTAAATCTTTACGGTTACGAGTATAGTCTCACACTCGGGCGGGTGTGAACCGCATACGCGGTCTAGTGTTAGCCACACACACGGGCGGGTGTGCGTCTCACACGCGGGCGGGTGTTAGCCACACACGCGGGCGGGGATGGTTTCATTTCATATCCGCCGGATTATGGCGCGCCCATACCACGAAATGCGCCCCTTTCAAACCATTGCTTCCGTATTGTCAGATGCTTCGGAAGAACGCATCTTGCAGGCCCTTATTGTTTCAATCCACGCGCTCACATGGAGCGCGACGGCGCCCGGTAGGGTTTAATATCCCGCCGCAGAACGGCGGGGATTTTTTATTTGAAATGAGATAAAAGGGTATGTACTTCTTCCGGGTTATTCGCCGAGCGTAAATAAGAAAACGCGCTTGATTGGATCAAGGACAAAATCCGGCTTAAAACTCGTACATGTTTCTCTCGGGATGTTTCGCCCATGATAATTAGAAAAATACAATGAACCGGTTTATGATCAAGGGCATCATAATCTATGCCGGACCCCGAAATGCCGATAGCGCCCGCCACAACGCCGGTTCCCGGATAATACCCATGCGGTACCGCAACACCGGAAACTATAGACGTGTTCATTTTGCTTTCCCGCGTCTTGATCGCCGTGAACATTACCTCACGATCCAATTCCGGATGAACGGTTGCTACCGCATCAATGAGTTCCATAAACGCCGTTTCTTTCGTTTTATTTTCAAGATTGAGCTTTATCAGCCGCTCATCAAAAACTTCACATAATAACACGGTTTTCCTTCTCCTGATTTCTATCCTCAAAGTATAGTTCGATGGGAATTACGGCAAAACCAATAACGCCGCATATACCCATACCAGTGACAAATGTATATTGTATTGTATTGTAGATAATACGTGTGGAATGTCCGATAATGCCGATTATACATCCGATAACGACCGCCATAACCAATGCGGCTCCAAAGAGACGCCAAAAAAGAGACCAAAATTTCTTCATACCTATAACTCCTCTCTCCATGCAGTAGTTCACTCCATGGAAATTAAAATGAGATTTAAATGAGATTTAAACGAAAGAGAACAATATAGGCATCAAATTCTGAGTTTCAAAAGAATGGTATTTTTTATATGTGAATAGGTTATTTTTTCAATTGTTTTCAATCTTGAAAACAAAACGGCGGCCGCGGTTTTATATATGCCCGGCGGCATAGCGGCACGCGCCTGCCCGTAACTCGGGGAAGAACAGGAGTAGCCTCTGGACTTGCTTACTACCGTTGAATCTTCAGCAAGACAGTCGATGGTATGGTTTACTGCGGTGAAAAAGGTACTTGAAATCGGCTCTTCCGCTCTCCAGTCAATAGAACGAAGGGGAGCTATGGACGCAAAGGTAAATGTTCCAAAAACAGCAAGGGCAAGATAAGATGCAAAGATGAGCCGAATCCGTGTTTTCCCAAGAAATACAACCATGAGATTACTCTACCATACGTTTACATTTTATACAACAGCGTCCCCAATACCTGTCTTTTACACATGAGCGGCTTGTATGCCGGATACTTCCGTATAACAACAAACCCCCTTATGAAAAGCCCGGGCGCCGAGCGGTATTTCCGGCATAGAATTACAGACTATTGCGTTCATAGCGCAAGGGTGTTCCGCTGTTCGCGGCCGGCTCGCGCTTTGTACCGCACGTCACGGACCCGTGCGGGTGTAAATAGAAATGCTGTGAGGCGCGCAAGAGCCGTTTAGCAGGCGGCGGAGGAGGAAGCGTCCGTTCATAAAGGCTTTGGGCAGAGAATACGGGCGGTTTGAGAGGTTAATGACGCCGGTTATGGCGCCGGAACGGCTTATCAGGCGGAAAACATCGCGGGCAATACGAACCGCCCCATACTCATCGTCCGCAAGCGCCTCGTAAAGCGCCGCTATGCGTGCGGTAAGCCGTGTATCAACGGCTTCAAGATCAAGCGGAGCATCGGAACACATCACCTGCCCTGCAAGCAAGAAATTGACCAGCGCGATAAGCTCTTTTTCCGTTTCCGTTAACTTGCAAGTACGTGTGCGCAGAAACACCACATCAGGATCGTTACAATAGAGAACGGCGTCAAAGAAGGAACGCCCTATGGTATCAAGCAGGCTGATATATGCGCTTGGTCTGCCCACATGTCTCAAAAACTTGACCGCATTCCAGTCCCATTCCTCGCGGGTGTCCGCGCCGATACGCGACAGCGGAAAATGCCGAAAGGAAGCGCCGAGAGGCAACCCGCAGCCAAGATAGGCGACCGGCATATCCGATGCGGTAACGCTTCGTTCCGTTAAACGGGAACAGGCGCGCTCGTAATGCTCATGCGGCGCGCCTCCCCGCGCGAATTTACCGGAAAGATAGCCTGCGTACAGGAAGTCTATTTTGATATACCGGAAACCCCAGTCAATTACCCTGTTGATCAACCCTTGTATGTAGGCAATCACGTCATCCCGTGAGAGATCGAGACAGTAGTAGCGTCCGTCCCATAGGTGGTTAAAACCCGCGGCAACCGGTTTTCCCTTCTCATCTTTGAGCAGCCATTCGTATTTCTCAGTAAAAACCTTTGAGCGTTTGGTAACGATGAAGGGAGCGATCCACAAGCCGGGTATTAAACCGTGGTTTTCTATTTTTTCCGCTAAAGAACGCAACCCGTTCGGAAACTTCTTTTCATCTATTTCCCACTGTCCTACGCATTGCTCCCAGCCATCGTCAATTTGGAAAACAGCGGGCTTATTTTTGTCAAGAAATACGAGTTTAATGAGGTTTCCGGTCATGGATAGCGCGTTAAGGTCATCCAGCATGATCTTTTCATTGATGTTTGTATAATGGTTGTACCACGATTCATAACCGCCAATCGGATTTCTTCTCTTACATTCCCCGGCGTCCGCTGTTTGCCGGCGCTCCTCCGGCTGTCTGAGAAAGGCAAGGCTTGAAAAATCAGGGTCTTTCATCTCCTTTTTATAAATCGAAGCGGCCGTGTCTTTAAGATCAAAATAATTTCTACATACAAACAGGTACAGTTCCGCGGTCATCTCATCAGGCGTCCATTGTTTCCCCGGGCAGAACAGTTCCGCGGTAATGCGTTGTTTTTTTCGGTTTATGCGGAAACTCACGGGCGGAAGCGGACCGCGGTCGGTACGTGTGCGGGAGGCAATACAGAGGTACGTATCGCCCGAACGCAGGTATATAAAAAAATGCCCCGTGATCTCGCCGCGTTTGGGCGCGTCGCCCTCACGGTTGGTGAGCTTAATAAGATCGCGTAGCAGCAGTACCTTACGGGGGAGCGTTTCACCCGCGCCGAGCTCCCAACCGGCCGACCATGACTGCCAGCCGCCCGGGCACACAAACACGTCTTTGCTGCGGCCGCTACGGACGAAAGGTTCACGCTCTTTTTCATCTAATCCGGCGGCGTCGCATACTTCCGTATACGTCCACGAGGCTATTTTTATGGAGAACGCCTTGAGCGGGGTATCGGGCGTTACACGAAACGTTTGGGTTTGGAATGAGACCGGCGGCATTACGTCTGCCTCCCCGTGCGTAATTTTTCTTCAAACCGTTCAAAAGCTTTGCCGGTAAGCCCCGATCCGTCCCCTTTTCCAAGCCTGTTTTGGAGTTCCGCAAACTCTTCTTTGGAAAAGGTAACCGCGCCCAGCATGTACCGTTCAAACGCGGCGCAGCAGAGAGGAGCCGCCTTTTTCGCTATGGCGAACAGCGTATCCGCATACAGCCGGATTTCCTTCTGGGCATGGGCATCGAGGCGGAGTTCCAAAAAGTGAAAAAGGTTGTGCAGGTCTATCTGCCAGTACCATTCGGTATACAAGGACAACGGTAAATTGATACGGGCAAGTTCCCGCGCAATCCCCTTGTCTATGAGTTCGGTATATGCCGTATACATGGCTTTCTGGGCGTTCTTCATCGATTCTTGTACCGCTTTCGCCGCTTCCGCTTCCGGCGTCTCGCCCCGGCCCTGTTTATTGTCCATGCTTTGCATGGCAATATCGCCGCATTCGGGCGTGTAAAAATCATCTTTCATCACGGAATACCGTCCGGATATCTCATTCACCCGTGCGGTGCGGTGCCGTATCCACTGACGGGCGACAAAAATCGGCAACTTTACATGAAAGGTAAGAACAACCTGTTCAAAGGGTGATGTGTGCCGGTTGCGTAAAAGGTAGTCGATAAGCCCCGCGTCCTCACGGTAACTTTTGGTTCCTTCCCCATAAGAGACCCGCGCGGACTGTACAACGCGGGCGTCCCCGCCCATATAATCAACGAGCCTGACAAAACCCTTGTCGAGCACGGGAATTTCTTTATCTAACAGAGCTTCCGCTTCAGCAATAATACAATGCGCCATAACGGTTCTTATTGTATAGAATAGCGGTAATGACCGTCAATAGCCGTTTCGGCTCTAGGGCGCGTTCATGTTAAAAGATGAATAGACGGCGTCATCTTGTAGAGGTATACCCGATGTTGCCGCCGCCTATAATGCCGCGGGAAGCGCCTATAAGGTCCGGCCTATCATACTAGGCTTGCATTGACTTCAATGCTAATCTTGCATTGACCATACCGCATCAGCAGCGGAATTGGTACCGGCAGGTCAGACCTGCCTTGCCGCCTCGTCTCCGTGCAGGCCGTCAAAGGATATGCGAGAGAGCTCAGACCCAGGCAGCGGCATCCCTCCTTCAGGGGATCCGGGGCTCACGGGGAAGTAACGGTATATTACAAAACGGGGGAAGAAACCGGCCATAGTTCAATTTCCGCTTGAGGGGAATGGGGAACGCTATAACGGCGGTTCGGTAATACGATATATAGAGAGAAAATAATCGTAAATTATAATATAGAAACGGCTGATTTTGGGGTGAACGTATCCCTGTTTTTTTGCTGCCGGTAAGCCCTGGAATCTAAAAAAAGCCTACCTTTTTCTAATAAGTATCTATTTACACCTCAATAAGGCGGTTATATCATTGCAAAATATATTAGTTTATTTATGGAGGAACAATATGAAACATAGTCGTAACGGTTTTTGGGGGTTCTTTCTCTTATTGGGGATAGTAACGCTATATACCGGGTGCAGCAAAAAATCGACGGAGCAAAGAACCGCCGGGGAAAGGAAAACGCCGGTAACCCTTACCGCGGTTTATGCCATCGGCAATCAGTTGACCGCGGATCTTATGCATGAGCGTGTTGAAAACTATATGAAACTCAATCCGCATGTAACCATCGTGGAAAAACTGAGTAACGAGGGTTCTTACCTGGACGCGATAAGAACCCTGGATGCGGTGGGAGAATTGCCGGATCTTATCGAAATGAGGGATACGCCGCTTTTTGTCCGGGCCGGTAAACTCGGCGAACTTCCGTCGGATATAGTAGACGTTTTTGAGAATACCGTCTCTTTTAACGGCAAGGTTTATACCGCGCCCATCGACGAATCCTATCCTAACGGCATTATCTACAGCAAGAAGATATTTAACCAACTGGGAATCAACCCATCGGATATAAAAACCTACAATGATTTTCTTGGGGTTTGCGAAAAAATAAAAGCCGCCGGAATCGCCCCCATTGTAGTGGGCGGCGCCGACATCTGGCATATTGGATTCTGGTGGGGTTATTTCTGGCAGCGGGAAGTTGCGGTCAAGGACCCCGATTGGATAGCCCACCGCTATGAGGACAAAGTACATTTTACGGATCCTGAAATTAAGGCCGCAATGACCGGCTTGAACGAGCTTTTCCAGAAGGGCTATATTGAAGCAGGCTGGGCCTCTACCGGAGAAGGCCAATGCCCATCCATTCTTATCAGCGGTCAGGCGGCCATGTACTTTATCGGCCCCTTTGCCTTCCAACAGATTGTGGAAGCCGATCCCGCGTTTGAATTCGGTTTCTTCGCTATTCCCGATAATAACGGCAAGATTAACGTAACAGGAGGTCCTATCCCTGCAGGGTGGGCAATCAGCAGCGAAGCGCAGAAAGATCCCGCCAAAGCGGAAGAAATCTACAACTTTATCCGGTATTTCTTCTCTAAAGATGTATATACCGCATACCTTGCCAAAGCTAACGCCTTGTCTTCGCTGAAGGAAAAATACACGTATCCGGCAAGCGAACAGTTTCAGGAAGTTATGCACATCGCCGCCACCGCGAACGACAAGCAGCTTATGTGGAACCAAAAAACCGGCGTAAACGAATTACCTCCTAATTTCCGTAATTTTTGTTACAAACTGGTCAGCGAGTGGTTCCTGAATGTTTCCACTATTGACGCAGGGTTGCAGACTATGGATCAGGAGTGGAAAAATGCAACAAAGGATTTTAACCCCGTGACGAATCCGCAATAGGTTTTACCGCAACAGAAAACAGATTCAAGCGGGATGACAAGAGGGTTTTACAGCCGGTTTTGAAAGTTTTATAATCGATTGAGAG
>JAITAN010000212.1 GCA_031284105.1 Treponema sp.
CGGCCAAAGCGACCGACGATACCGTAACGCACCCTTGCGCTTTCATGTCGCGCAGCCTCCGTGCATACAGCGCCATTCTGTTGAATACTACCAGTGAGACCGGAAAATCGGAATTTGCCATCACATACCCTCCTTTTAGTATCATTATAGTTACTTCTATATCGATATAAAATATACGACCATGAGATTTTTGTCAATAGCGGCCGGAGGCTGTTATAAGCTTTCGGCGTAGTATCACAGGCGGAACGTACGGCTCTTCGTCTGCAAGAAGCTGCCGGAGGTCTGTCCTTTTGAGTTCCTGTCTGGCGCTTACGGATACGTGTAAAAAGCCCCGCACGCCCGATGACAATGAAGCGGAAACCGCCCCGTATCCGTTGCGCCCCTAAAATGCTGTACCTGTCCTCTTGAAAAAAGAGCGGATATGATATACCCTAATGCCTTCAAAACGCGGTGCGTTTTGGAACTGTCTCATATAAGCGGCAGACTATACAGTTATAAGGAGCACAAATGTATCGTATCATACAAAAACTCTTCCCTACCGCCTACTTTTTCTTTGTTCTTTTCGCGGTTCTTTCCCCGCTGGAAGCCCAGAAAACGAATAGGACAATAGACCCGGAAATACGGGCGGCTTTTACCAAAGCACGAATCCCCGTGTTGAGAACCGGAAGCCCGGCGCCTGATTTTTCAGCGTCCCGCCTAAACGGGACCCAGGTACGCCTCGGCAGCCTTATGGGAAAGGTGATTTTTCTTAATTTCTGGGCAACGTGGTGTCCCCCATGCCGCGAAGAAATGCCCTCTATGGAAGCCCTGTACCAGCGGTTTCGCAATAGGGATATTGAATTCCTCGCGGTTGATATACAGGAGAATCGGAATAGGGTATCCGCCTTCATGGAGCAATTCGGACTTACGTTTCCTGCGCTCATGGACGTTACCGGACGGATCAGTACCCAATACGGTATACGGAGCATACCTACTACGTTCATCATCGACCGGAACGGAAACATTATCGCTTCCGTTATAGGGGGCAGGGACTGGAACACGCCCGAAGTCGCCGCAGCATTGGAGTTGCTTCTTGCCTATGACCGCTAACCCTTCAATTCCGGCTGCGTTTATCGCCGGACTGCTCTCCTTTCTTTCTCCCTGCGTGTTGCCCTTGATTTCTTCGTGGCTGATCATCCTTGGCGGGAATACGGCCGGTACGTCCGGCTCTCCGGCGGAGCCGGTTTCCGTTGCAAAGCGCGGCTTTCCCCGCCGCTCGTACCTTATACTCTCCACCGTCAGTTTTATACTCGGCTTTAGTTCAACTTTTATTGCGTTAAGCCTGTTGTTATCCGGCTTTTTTATGCTGTTGGGAACGATCAACATGCTGCTCAACAGCATTGCGGGCATTATCATCATCCTCTTTGGTCTGAATATGCTGCTTCCCTTTATCCCGTTTTTGAATTATGAAAAGCGGCTGCATCTGAAAAATCCCCGCGCTTTCTCAGGCTCATTTGTACTGGGTTTGGCATTCGGTGCGGGCTGGACGCCCTGTATTGGTCCGATACTGGGGAGCATACTTCTCATGGCAAGCCAAAGCGGAGATTTCCTATTTTCCGCGGCCTGCCTTGCCGTGTATTCGGCGGGTCTGGGGCTTCCCTTTCTCATAGCCGCCTTCTTTTGGGGCTTCTTTATGAAGAAGGTACAGTCCCTCCGGAGGTTCATGCCGTGGATACAAAGAATAAGCGGCGTATTTATTATCGGCATCGGTCTTTCCGTTATGCTGGGGCGGTTCAAAACCTTGAGCGGGATCTTCTTGCAGGCGGGGTATGTTCTTGTCGATTTGGGACGGAACGGCAATCCGGCGGCCGTCTTTGGCCCGGCATTTGCTTTTTTCCTTATCGCCTTGCTGCCGGCCGTATTCCGTCTTATACAAAAAAAGCCCCCGTTTTCACGAGGGACGGCGCTCTTCTCCGGCTTTTTTCTGCTCCTTGCCTTGCTTCAGGCTACCGGCATTATTAACTGCCTTGATATCATTGCCCGCTGGTTTATGTATATAGGAATATAACGCCGGTTACGGCGCGAGCGGCTCCCAAGCCTTTTGAAGCATTTTCGCAATGCGCAAGTACCCCCTGACGTATAACCCGATCATAATCAGGAGTCAGGTATGGCCTATATCGGAGGCAGGATACCGCCTATATCAGGGAGACGGACACAGGCGGCGTCATCCTTCCTTCACCCAACATAAGCGCGCGCCCACACCCAGCTAATTGAGGGGCAACCCATGCCGGTAAACGCCGCCGTCCGGCGAAAAAACAAGAAAGAACGGCGGCGTATTTTTTTCTTCTAAAACAGGTTATAGTTAGCGCGTGTAATTTCTTTGGGGGCGGATGTTGGAGAAACGTGCGGGAACCGGCGGAGACCGGCGTTCACCGGAGAGGGCGTCCTCTGCGGCGCGCGGTTCGCTTGATTCTCCGCGCCCCGTCATACCAGATGTATGTTGCATTTAGGGATTTAATTTCATAAAAACTAACAGAGGTGCAGCAGAAACGTTTGAATTTGGGAGGGTGAATACGCATATCTTTGACATATTCAGGGCAGCAGCTGACCCGAAAAAGGCGGCCGCCATGGGCGCATATATGCGCGATTTGTTCCCGTTTCTCGGTATACCGGCGCCGGAGCGCAGAAAACTCAGCCGTGAGTTCCTGAAAGCCGCAGCGAAGCGTGATGTTGACTGGGATTTTGTTTTCAAGTGCTGGCGGCAGCCGGAACGCGAGTTTCAATATCTGGCAACGGACTATCTGGAGAAGGTGAAGGCCAAAACGACCTATGACGACATTCCCAAACTCCGCGACCTGGCTGTTAAAAAGCCGTGGTGGGATACGGTTGACTGCATAGACGGCATTGTTGGCGGCATTGCGCTTCGCTGCCCCGAAACAAACGCCGTCCTTTTAGACTGGAGCGTTGACGGTAATTTCTGGTTGCGGCGCATTGCGATTGACCATCAGCTTGCAAGGAAAGAACAGACCAACGTGGATTTGCTGGAGTGCATCCTTGTGAACAATCTCGGGCAAACCGAGTTTTTTATAAACAAGGCTATCGGGTGGAGCCTTCGGGAGTATAGTAAAACAAACCCCGACTGGGTGCGCTCCTTTCTGGAGCGGCATCGAAGCCGGATGGCCCCGCTCTCCATCCGCGAGGCGAGTAAGTATCTGTGACGGCGCAAGCCGGCGCACCGCGCCATCCTTGGCGCGGGGAATTCGTTGTTTTCTATAAAAGTTATTGGGTAAAAAGGCTTGTTATTGATAGAATGTTATGATAGTATGTAAAAAATCAAACGGCTTAGGAGAAATACCATGGGAGAATTTGGTAATGAAGCGATTATGATTACGTGATATATGCGGCTTCGCCAACGTCAAAATTAATTGTAAAAAGCGAAGACGAAATGATTAATCCTGCCGTCACAGAGAATGCTTGCAACTTTGCTTGGACAGAATATGCAAACCGGCAACGAAAAAGCAAAACGTCTGTTAAACTGCCCGCCGCGTTCAGCCGAAATCGCAATTCTTGCTACGGTTGAAAGTATGTTGAAATTGGGGTTAATTAAAAAATAGGGGGAAACCCAGATACATTAAAATAAAGGACATAATATGCTACAAGATACAGAAAATATAATGAGTGAAAAACCGGCTCCCGCGGCTTCTGTTGGAGGAAGCGGGCGTGTGTATGCCGATGACGACCTTTCGGGTATGGAGCCGGCTTCCGCACGGGAGTACATCGCCAGCTACATAACGACCCTGAAACTATGGGAAAAAGAAACCGAGAAATTATCCGCAGGACTTTCTCTGTGGGAATCCCGCGTAAACCTTGCCCGTTCCAAAGAAACGCATTTCAAAGGAGCGGAAGAGCTTATTCTGCAAGCCGAGAAAGAAGCCGCTCTTATACGGGAGCGGATATCCGCTTTAGACGGGGAGATCGAAACGCTTAAAACGCAGATCGAAAAGATGAAGAGACAACTTCCCGCGCTTGAAGCGCGGGCACGGAGTGTAGATCCCGACCTTCTTGAGCAGGAGCTTCTTGCGGCCGTAGGCTATCTTCCCGGGGACGAGGAGAAAGCCACTGTTGACCGGAATTTGAAAGCAATGATGGAAAATGCATCCACAGATGCCGCGCTTGTGGCGCTCAAGAAAAAAATGGGGAAGGGTGAGTAGAAAACCGTTTTCCCGCGCCCGCCGTAAAAGGTGCGTTTTACGGCTTCTCATGGAGAAAAGGGCGCGTCTTTTGAGAAACGGCATCCGAAAGCGCTGGTACAAGGTCCCGTTCCGCCTATGTCGTCCAATAGAGACGAAATACAGAGAAGGGAACAAATCTTCATGACCCTATCGATTTTGACTATTTCACGGAGTTTTAGGAAAGACTCCTATAATAGTTTTTAGTATTTTTTACTACTACCTGAAGCAGCCGGAGGCGGTATGTCGTTAAATTGGAAAGAAATTGATCGCATTCTTTCGGAATTGGATTTAGCCGGTTCTCAAATTCAGAAGGTTATACAAACTACCTTTGATGTGTTGTGCCTCAAGGTACACGGGCGGGCGGGAACAAAAAATATACTCATTGCGCTGACGCCCGGCGCGTGCAGAATACACGAGACCTTTAAGCCGGTTCCTAAAAGCGATAATCCCTTGCGTTTTGCACAATTTCTTAATGCGCGGATTATGAACGGCTGGATAGAAGAGGCTGTTCAACTGGGCGATAACCGTATCGTGCGTCTTTCCATCCGGGGCAGCGGCTCCCGGCAGGTAAAACTGTACATCAGGCTCTGGTCGAACGCGGCTAACGTGGTAGCTGTCGATGAGACGGGTGCCGTGCTTGATGCGATGAGGCGGCTGCCTAAGCGGAATGAGGTAACAGGCGGATGCTATTGCCCTGAAACGGCATTTGCCGATGGGAAAAATGGGAAAAAAGGAACGGCAAAAGAATATGCGGTCCGGGAACTGGAGGGTTCCGGCTCTTTTAATGAAAAGGTAGATACATTTTATGCGGAACAGGGCGGCGCACTTTCTTTGGAGTCGCTCCGTGAACAGGCGCGGCGGTTATTTGAAACCCGTATCAACCGGCTGCTTGCATCTCTTGAAAAACTCACAGAGAAAGAAGTGGATTTCGCCGCATCGGATCGGTTCAGGGAGTACGCGGATATTATCCTTGCAAACACGGCATCCATTAACGCTGGAGATCGCTGGCTTGACGCGCTTAATTTCTATACCGGCGAGACCATCAGGATAGAACTCAATCCAAAGCAAAGCCCAACTCAACAAGCGGAAGCCTGCTATGAAAAATACCGCAAAGCGAAAAGCGGTCTCTCGGATGTGCGGGAAGAGATAGCGGCCGGAAAAAAGGAGCTTGAGCGGCTTGAAACAACCTTTGCGGCGCTTTTAACCGAAACCAATCCTCTTGTGCTGCAGAAGAAGATTAAGTCGGGCGCGGATCATGCGAGCGGCGGTGTTCTTATTTCGACCCAAACCAAGAAAGCCGATATGAAACGTCCGGGACTTTCTTTCAGGCGCAACGAGTGGCTCATTATTGTGGGGCGGGACGCATCTGAAAATGATGAGCTGCTTCGCCGCCATGTAAAAGGTAACGATCTCTGGCTGCATGTGCGTGATTATGCAGGCTCCTACGTGTTCATCAAGCAGAGATCGGGCAAATCATATCCGCTTAACGTACTCCTTGATGCGGGCGCCCTTGCCGTATTCTATTCCAAAAGCCGTAACAATGGAGAAGCCGATCTGTTTTACACACCGGTAAAATTCCTGCGCCGTGCGAAAAACGGTCCAAAAGGACTTGTCATTCCTACTCAAGAGAAAAACCTCCATATAAAGGTTGACGAAAAACGCCTGAAAGAACTAGAAACATGCAGAATTGAGAAGCTGTAAGAGAAGCAATCCCTGTCCCAACCTAGTACTATTATATATGAACTATACGGCCATAGCCCGCGTTGCGGCGCTTGCACGGGAGTATCTCTTTCCGGCTGGTTGCGCGCTCTGCAAAAAGGCGCTTTTCACCGGAGAGGATGCATGGTACGGACTGTGCGAAGACTGCAGAAAAGCGGCTGCGATTGAACCGGAGAACCGCTGTTTGATATGCGGGAAACCGCTTATTTCCGAGATCGGGCGTTGTATGCAGTGTCGGGTAACGTCTGGCAGCGTACAAGCGGACGCGCAGCGTTTTGATCGGATGTTACCCCTTTTCCCCTATACGGGCCGCTATCGGACGCTTTTATCCGCGTATAAATTCGCGAGAAACAAGGCTGTCGGTAATTTCTTTATAGAAAAGCTGCTGGAAGGCTTACCTATTTTTCTTGAAGATTTCACGGAACCGGTACTGGTACCCGTTCCTCCCCGAAGGGGAAAGATAAAAAACGAAGGCTGGGATCAGATAGAATACCTTGCCCGTCTTTTTGAGAAAAATGAGAAGAAGGGGAGGAACCGGGCGGTACCTGTGTACCGCTGTCTTAAACGACTTCCATCGCAATCCCAGAAAACGCTGGGATACAAAGAAAGGATGTTTAATCTTTTACACCGCATACAATGCTTTCGGGCGCCGCCTCAGGAAATTATAGTGTTTGACGATGTGTATACGACCGGCGCAACCATGAACGCGTGCGCCGGCGCGTTAAAGCAGGCCGGGGCAAAGAAGGTATATGGAATATGCCTCTTTTATACGTAACTACGGCGTTGTTTCAACAACCTCTACGGCCGGCTGATCGGTCTCATCCGCCTGTATCTGCGGCGCCGGAGTCTCCTCGCTGTTATAATCATCATCGCTGGTAAGGATTGCGCCGATCGGTTTCGCGAAATCTCTGACACGTCCCATCAGATAGGCGTCATCGAAATATGCCATAAGCGATTCCGCCTGAGCGAGGGTATAGTACATTCTGATACGTAACGATGTCTTTGACGACTGATCGCCGCCGTTTTCATTCTTTTCAGCGTTTGCTTCAAGCTGAAGGACGGAAAAATACGGGGCAGGCTGCTCGGAGGAATTCTTTTTAAATGTATACCCGATGTTTATTTTGGGATAAGAAGTCGCCCTCTCGGAAAAAGAGGCGCTCAGCGTACTCCATGTCGTCATGCCTTTAACTTCTCCATAAATCGCACGGGAATTTGAATCTTTGGTGAGCAGCGCCTTTGCATCATAATCGGTTTGGTAGCGTTCAAACGCCGCGATAAAAGCGTCCCGGTTGGGTTTATCCCAATATTGCAGATAATTGAGCGATTGGTATTTGAATGTCAAATACACGGCATTGATACGGGGATCGAAAAACACTTTAGCCTCTTTCGTTTCTATAGCGGAGGAGAGGAATTTATCGAATTGTACCGTAACCGTTCCGAGTTCAATAGGATCGATATCCGCCACCATGTTGGGATTCTGTCTTGGCACGGAAGATTCACAAGAAGCGAATAAAAACAATATGCAGCAAAAGGTAACCATAAGGACGCCCGGACGGGCTTGGAATGTATGTCTCATATAGAAAATATAGCGTAACGGGTGAAAAAAAGCAAGTATTAGTCTGATCGCTTATTGCAACGTCTTATGGTGGGATGGAGACGGAGGGCATGGAATAGTTTATTCCCACAGTTTTTTAATCCTTCTCATTTGGTTCGATATACTTTGGCCCCTTTTCTTGTGGAGACATGAGCGGGGTGTTTTGGAGTATCAACGCATAAAAGAGGGCTGTATGCCGGGAACCGCCCGCGCCGTATCGCACGCGGTATTTGCGCCGTGCCTGGACTTCCCCCGATATGACGGACGGTAG
>JAITAN010000220.1 GCA_031284105.1 Treponema sp.
TTACACGCAGACCAGCAAATTGGTATGCAGATCACATAATTTGACGGACAATAGAAATCCTACCGCGCGCCTTTTAACTCTTCTCTTCCAGCTCCTGCCGCTCGCGTATTTCATACAGCCGCCGATCAAGTTCGGCGAGTTTTATTTGCTGCAAGGCGCGTTTGTATTCAACCGGCATGATCTTGATGAACATGCGGCGTTTCTTTTCCCAGTCATCAAGAATGGATGCAGCGTACGTGGAATTCGTCCAGTAGACGTGTTTGGTAATATACGTTTTGACGAATTTCTCGTCTTCCTCGGTTTCAAGCCCTGTCAGCTCAACCATGCCCTTGTTGAGAAAATATTCAAACGTACCATCCGTGTCAAACACGTAGGCGGCGCCGCCCGACATACCCGCTGCGAAGTTGCGTCCGACTTTGCCCAGCACGATGAGATTACCGCCAGTCATGTATTCGGCCGCATGATCGCCCGTACCTTCGGCAATAGCGGTCGCGCCGGAATTCCGTACGCAGAACCGTTCGCCCGCGATACCGGCTACAAATAGTTCACCCGCGGTGGCACCGTACAGTACCGTATTGCCTACGATGATGTTTTCCTGACTTGCAAAGCCCGATCCTACAGGCGGTGCAACCACAATGCGTCCGCCGGAAAGCCCCTTACCGAGGTAGTCGTTAGTATCGCCTGCAAGCCGGAAGGTGATGCCGCTTGTGAGGAATGCGCCGAAACTCTGCCCCGCAGAACCGGTGAAATCGATGGTGATGAAGTTATCGGGTAAGCCCGCGCCGCCGAAACGCCTGCTTACCTCGTATGAGAGCATGGCGCCGGTCGCGCGATCCGTGTTTTTCACCGGCGACTTGAATGCCACCGGCATCTTGCCTTCTATGGCGGGCATGCACCGTTCAATGAGGCTGCGGTCAAGCACGCCGTCAATTTTGTGAATTTGCGCCTGTGTGCAGTACGTTGCATCTCCGCCCGGAATACACCACCTTGGCGCAACAGGTTTCTCCAATATACGAGACAGGTTGATGTTTGCCGATTTAGGCTTACCGCTCATCCGTTGCGTCAAAAACCCGGTTCCGCCTATAAGCCCGTTAAACGTGCGGATACCGAGTGACGCCATGATTTCACGGACTTCTTCGGCCAAAAATGCGAAGTAGTTGATAAGATATTCTCTCTTGCCGGTGAACCGTTTACGGAGTTCAGGATCTTGGGTAGCGACTCCCATAGGGCAGGTATTTTCGTGGCACTTCCGCATCATCACGCACCCAAGCACGATGAGGGCTGACGTACCAAAGCCGAATTCTTCCGCGCCAAGCATACCGGCTATCACGACGTCGCGTCCGGTTTTGAGCTGACCGTCTGTTTGCAAACGCACCCGTCCGCGCAAGCCGTTCTGTACCAGCACCTGATGGGTTTCGGCAAGCCCTATTTCCCACGGCAAGCCCGCGTGCCGTATGCTGGACTGAGGACTTGCGCCCGTACCGCCGTCATAGCCTGATATGAGGATGTTGTCCGCGTGCGCTTTCGCCACTCCTGCCGCAACGGTACCCACGCCGCTTTCAGA
The DNA here is from genome assembly GCA_031284105.1 of Treponema sp. Taxonomy (GTDB): domain Bacteria; phylum Spirochaetota; class Spirochaetia; order Treponematales; family Breznakiellaceae; genus JAIRKH01. The sequence continues at coordinate 1,565 of JAITAN010000220.1, forward strand.
CACGAGTTTCACGCTGATGCGCGCCGCGGGATTCGCATTTTTCAGGTCGAAGATGAGTTCCGCAAGGTCTTCGATTGAGTAAATGTCATGGTGGGGCGGAGGACTGATGAGCGTAACGCCGGGCGTTGAATAGCGGGTCTTGGCGATATTGATGTCTACCTTATGACCCGGAAGCTGACCGCCTTCACCCGGCTTCGCGCCCTGCGCTATCTTTATCTGAATTTCCTCGGCGTTGGCAAGGTATTCGCTTGTTACACCAAAACGTCCTGACGCCACCTGTTTGATCGCGCTCCGCGTCCATGTGCCGTCTGGATGCACCGTAAACCGTTCAGGGTTTTCGCCGCCTTCACCGGAATTAGAACGCCCTTTGATGGAATTGAGCGCGGACGCTATGGTTTCGTGCGCCTCTTTGGAGATGGACCCGAAGGACATGGCCCCGGTTGTAAACCGCTTCATAATCTCCTCAACCGGTTCGACTTCTTCTAAAGGGATAGGCGCGGTATTCACAAAATCAAGGAGTCCGCGTATCACATGAGGATTTTGGTTTAAGGTATTTGATAAAGAAGAAAATTGTTTGAATTTCTTGTAATCGCCGGTGCGGGTTGCCCATTGCAGGAGGTAGATCGTCTCGGGGTTCCATGCATGTTTTTCACCGTTTTTGCGCCACCGGTACTGTCCTACGCCGTCAAGCAGATCATCATCTCTGGAAGCGTCCCGGTACGTATTCACCGCTTCGGCTTCCAAATCCGCAAAGCCCGCGCCGCGGATACGGCTCTCCGTACCCTTGAAACACTTCTCAATAACGGCTTCGCCGAGACCAACGGCTTCAAAGATTTCCGCTCCGCGGTAGGAACGGAGCGCGCTGGTTCCCATCTTCGACATCACTTTAAGCATCGCCTTTTGCAGCCCTTTGAGGTAGTGCCTCTTGGCGGCCGCCGTGTCTTTTATGCGGGAGTCCGCATTGTTTTCAAGCGCGATAAATGCGCCGTACGGCGCCACCAGATCCGCCCCATACCCGAAAAGTAAGGCGAAATGCATAATTTCCCGCGGCTCGGCAGACTCAACAATAATAGACGCCTTCATGCGCAGCCCCGCCTTGATAAGCCCGTGGTGTACGGCGCCGACCGCAAGGAGCGCGGGAATGGCTATACACCCGCTCGCGGGTGAGAACGCCGCATTTCTGTCGGAAAGCACGAGGAGTGAAGTTCCGGTGTTCACCGCTTCTATTGCTTGAAACACGAGTCTGTCAAGCGCGGATTCAAGGGATGTAATCCCATTCACCGCCTCTCTATTCTCAAACACGGCATGGAGCGTTACATTCTTAAACTCATTCGGCGCCAAAGCGAGCAGTTGTTCAAGGTCGGACAGGGTGAGGATCGGATTTTTCACCTTTATCCGCCTGCACTGATCAGCATCCTCCGCAAGGAGGTTCGTATGGGGACCAACAAAGCTGGTCAGCGTCATCACGAGATCTTCACGGATCGAGTCAATGGGCGGATTGGTAACTTGGGCGAATACCTGCTTGAAGTAGTTGTACACGCGCTGGTTTTTGTCTGAAAAAACGGCAAGCGGGGTATCTGTCCCCATTGAGCTGGTGGGTTCCTGCCCGGTTTCAACCATGGGAATAAGTAGCCGATCAATGTCTTCACGGGTATATCCAAAGGCTTTTTCCATGAAAAGCGCCTGTTCCGGGCATATCTCTTCACGTTTATCAATGCCGGCGCTCTGATCCAAGGCGATGATCCGCTGCGTCCATTTTGAATACGGCTTTCTCTTGTAAACGGCAGACTTGGACTCCTCATCGGGAATAATGCGTCCCTGCTCAAGATCAACGAGGAGCAGCTTTCCGGGCAAGAGCCGCTTTTTGTATTTCACATCTTCCGGCTTGAAATCCTGTACGCCGGTTTCCGATCCCATCACAATAAGCCCGTCTTTGGTTATGGTGTAGCGGGAAGGACGGAGACCGTTGCGATCAAGGGTACCGCCGACATACCGTCCATCGCAGAATACGATAGACGCGGGTCCGTCCCACGGCTCCATGATGCAGGCGTGGTATTCGTAAAAGTCTTTGAGTTCCTGTGGAATGGGGTTTTTCTCGTTCCACGCTTCAGGGATCAGCATCATAAGCGCATGGGGAAGGGAGCGTCCCGTCATAACGAGCAGTTCAAGCGCATTGTCGAAACTGGCGGAATCGCTTCCGTCCGGTTCTATTGCGGGAAGTATGTCTTTCAATCGCTCACCGAAGCGCGGATGGCTGAACAGGCTCTCTCGAGCAGTCATCCAAAAACGGTTGCCTTTGACCGTATTGATTTCACCGTTATGCGCTACAAGGCGGAAGGGTTGGGCAAGCGACCATGCCGGGAAGGTATTGGTTGAAAAACGGGAATGAACCAGCGCAACCGCGGTAGCAATGGACTCGTCCTGTAGATCCGCATAGTAGTCTTTAAGCTGGCTCGACATGAGCATCCCCTTGTACACGATCACCCGTGAAGAGAGTGAAGGAAAGTAACAGGATGCGCGGTCTTCTCCCGTATCCGCAGGGTTAAACCGCCGGCTGCGGATGGTTTTTTCAAATTTCTTTCTGAATATATAGAGGGCTATCTCCAAATCGGAAACCGAATCCGCGGTGTTTTGTGCGGTTTCACCCACTGCGCGGGGGTTTCCCACTTTCAATGTAAGAAAAAGCTGTTTGATGGCAGGTTCCGCACTTTTCGCAATGATGCCGAGCGCGTCTTGTTTCACCGGCACATCCCGCCACGCAAGCACCGAAAGTCCGCAGTCCGCGGCGGTTTCTTCGGCGGTTTTTATCATACGGGCGCAGTCTTTCTTGCCGCCGGTAAGAAAAACAAGACCGGTTCCGTACGTACCGGCTTCACCCAGATTAGGGATACTCTTTTTATAAAAATCATGCGGGATTTGCAACAGAACGCCCGAACCGTCTCCGGTTTTGTTATCCGCGCTTTCGGCGCCGCGGTGTTCCATACGCTCCAATACTTCCAAACCCCGCCTTAAAATATCATGGGATTTTCTTCCTTGAATGTCCGCGACAAATCCAATGCCGCAGGAATCGTGTTCATATTTTTTGCTATACAGACCTTGTCCCATGGACGGCTCCTTAATTACAAAAGATACGGCTTATTATATAAAGAACAACGGTTTTGTGCAAGGTGAAAAGCCTCGAGACGCTTTTATGGTAATGAAGCGTCATCACCCCGGCGCGTGTTCACGCTAAAGGAAAGAATAGTTGTAAATGAGGATTCGCGCCGCTCTGGAGTGAAGGTTCACTTCAGACTTGGTGTGGGTACGCGCCTAGTCTAGACG
>JAITAN010000241.1 GCA_031284105.1 Treponema sp.
GCGTACTGGGAGAGGGAGATGAAGGAGAGCGAAGGGGAGCGATAAAAGTCTTCACCGATAAGGAAAATACCCGGGATGAAGAGCCGGCGCGGCTATGGAAGGAAAATGCCGGCATACGGGAGACCAATGAAATATTAAAAAAGTAATGGCCATCTTCCACGGCACGAAATCCCCGGTAGCGGCGTATCTGTTCATACGCCGGTATCAAGGGACGGTACCCGGTTATGAAGATGGCCGGACAATTGGGGGTAATCCGAAACGCATAGTATGCGTGACTTGCAAGAAGACTCGGCGGGCACGATCAGACAGACCATGTGCTCTTGAGGCTCATTATCCAGATATGTGAAGCACATCGGAGGCGATACGGGAGTCCACGGGTATGGTGGGTGCCGCTTCGAGAGTTTCGTGTAAGGGTAGCCGAAAAGGGTGGAACGATTGATAAGAGGATGGGGGGAGGGGGGCTAATCATTCATTGACTGTGGCGGTGGAGAACGTGTTGAACCGAGACTTTAGGGTATGCGACTCGGGGGGAGAAGTGGATATCTGACATAGCATATCTGAATACCTGTGGTAGGTGTCCGTATTTGACGGTGATACCGGATTTGTGGGATCGTAAAGTGATAGGCGGGCGTTTTCGGATGACATGGAAGCTCGTCATGTATGTGATGCGCTTATGGCGGCATACACGAACCGGCAGCCGGGGAAGGATCTGTTCTTTCATTCGGATCGAAAAGTACAGTATTGCAATAAAGAATTTCGAGAGGTGCCGTCGGCACGGTGTCCACAGGTCGGACGGGAAAGGGAATCTTTGGGACAACACCCATGCGGAGAGTTTTTTCAAGCTGTTAAAAAGGGAAGTAGATAAGTTGGAAGGGAGGCACACGAAAGAGGAGGTGAGGGCAGGGTATTTGAGTATATGGAACTATATTATAATAAACGCTGTAGACATTTAACGCTCGGATATGCCATACCGATGGCGGTAACATATTTTAACGTAGCTTAACCTACCGTCAATCACATCGGGGGAATTCCGGTATTGACAATATGGTGTAAAAAATGATATTGTTAAAAACAAAAGGAAACTATATATGGCAAATCAAAAATATCTAGAAATCAAGGTTGCTGATATAATTAAATTGGAATCATTTGAGCAATATAAATTACATTTAAGCAGTTGGAATGGAGAAAACAATCCTCTTGATTTATATCTTGAAAATGAAAAAAAATGGACACATTGGAATGAATGGCGTAATCTTGATACAGGTAAGAATGAATGGAATAGGAATTATATTTTTTCGTTAATACATTTTTATCCCAAAGCAAATACATGGCTTTTTGGTGGAATATTTAAAGTAATATATCTGCCAGAAGGGAAACATTATATTTTAGAAGAATTAAAAGAATACAAAAAATATAAAGGAAGGTTATTACTAAATTTTGAACGTTACCAGGGTATGAGAGGACGATTTTTTCTTTTGGAAAGTTATATTGACTCAATGACTGTTAATCAAATATTTGAATATAAATATACCGGTGAAGTATTTCCCGGTTATGATAGCATTAATCATGATTTTATTGCACTGGAAGGTATATTTAAGCTTAAAAAATCGGATTGGAAAATTGCATTAGAAAATGTAAAAGGAATATATTTATTGACTGATAAAGAAACAGGAAAATCATATATTGGTTCTGCCTATGGCGATACTGGTATTTGGGCAAGATGGGATCAATATATTAACACATTTCATGGCTGGAATGATCAAATGGTTTCACTATTCAAAAAGAAAGGAAAAGAATACATAAGAAATAATTTTAAATTTACAATCCTTGAAATACACGGGATGTATACTTCGGATGAGCAAATTGTTACACGGGAAAATTATTGGAAAGAAAAATTAATGACAAGGGAGCATGGGTATAATTCAAATTAAATAAAATGTGTAAGCATAGATCACTTCGCATACAACGGAACGTTTTTGTGCTATGTTGCTTGAGATTTCGTCAAAACATCGAAAGCATATTGACAAAATATAAGGAAGATGCTATTATTTATAATAACTTAATAACTCGTGTTACGCAGAGGCTATATAAAATGGCTGTAAATATCTCAAAAATGATAGAAATATGGTTTTTCTTAAGAATTTATCTTCTATTTTTTGATATAAAATTACCTTTGAGAAAGGATATTATGGCAGAAATTTATGTTTCACAAGTACCGGTAGCTGGTGGTAAATCCTCCACAACATCCAAATTGTATAAGAAAGGATTATTTTTCAAATCAATATGATATAAGAATTGGAGTGCAAAATACGGGTGGCTTTTTAGTGGGCATAGAAAGTCCATGCGATCCAAATTCGCGTCTTGAAGATAGCTTAAATGAATTTGAACAACATAACTGTGGAATAACTTTTTGTGCGGCAAGGACGCGTGGTATGACCGTTCAATGGATAAATTCACATTCACAAAAATATCATATAAATTTTTATTCAACCTGATCAGGTTTACGAAAATATGAGGAAGTAAAACGATACATAAAAGTCGGTCGCCATCAACGGCTGTCAACAAGTTAAGCCCTTCCGAACTTTATTTATGGAAAGCGCTTGAAAAAAATAGATGGGCTGAGGCGGTTTCAAAACAACCGGTTTTGGAACTGCCTCAACAATATAATATTATTTTGGAGGAATATATGGAAAGAAACGCCGTCATAGCGGCTGCGAATGATTATCTTGCGAAAGAGAAGGACAAGCGGTTCAAGGCTGATGTTGAACAACTGCTCAAAGCCGAAGATTGGAAAGAGCTTGAGGACAGGTTCTACCGCACACTGGAATTTGGTACCGGTGGTCTGCGGGGGGTGATAGGCGGCGGTTTTAACCGCATGAATACCTTTGTGGTAAAATCCGCTACACAGGGACTTGCTACCTATGTGATTAAGGCTTTTCCCGAAAAAGCCGCAAAGGGCGCTCTATCCTCGGTCATCGCCTTTGACAGCAGGCGCTATTCGCTGGAATTCGCCGAAAGCGCGGCCTTGGTTTTTGCGGCTAACGGCATCAAAACCTACTTGTTTTCCGGTCTGCGCCCCACGCCGGAGCTTTCGTTTGCCATACGGCAGCTCGGGTGCGAAACCGGTATCGTGATTACGGCAAGCCATAACCCCAAACAGTACAACGGCTATAAAGCCTACTGGAACGATGGCTCTCAGGTTATCCCGCCGCACGACGCGGGCATCATCAACGAGGTCAACGCGGTTACGTCTATCAAGGAAATCGATAAAGGGACCGCGCTTGCAAAAGGGCTTCTCAAGATCATCGACAAGGAAATTGACGTCCCTTACCAGGCAATGGCGCGGAGTAAGTTGTTCCGTCCGGCGCTGATTAAGGAAAAAGCCGGCGAAGTGAAAATCGTATATACGCCGTTGCATGGAACTGGCGCCATGCACGTTGAGACCATACTTGGCAGTCTTGGGCTGAACGTTATCACCGTGCCGGAGCAGCGTGAAGGCAACGGCGATTTCCCAACTGTGGCGTTCCCGAATCCCGAAGAAGCGCCCGCCCTAAAAATGGCGGTTGAACTGGCGGCAAAGGAAAAAGCCGACCTCGTTATGGCGACCGATCCGGACGCGGACCGGTTCGGCGTTGCGGTGAATGACGGTAAGGGCGGTTTTATCCTTATCACCGGCAACCAAATGGGCGCTCTTCTTGCGGATTACATCTTCCTTTCGCTCAAGGAGCGGGGCGAGTTGCCCACGAATGCCGCAATGGTCAATACTATTGTAACAACCGGTATGCACAAGCGGATTGCGGCCCACTACGGGGTGGCGTGTATCGAATGCCTTACCGGATTCAAATGGATTGCCGATGTGATGCGGAAGGCGGAACTGTGCGAGATCCCTTATACAATCGTATTCGGTACTGAAGAAAGTTACGGGTACTTGATCGAAAATGAAGTGCGCGACAAAGACGGGGTTTCCGCTGCCGCAATGACCGCCGAAATGGCGCTGTACTGGCGCAACAAAGGCAAGAGCCTCCTCGACAGACTGAATGAACTGTACGGCTTGTGCGGGTATTGGCAGGAAATCGGCGTCTCCAAGTACTTCCAGGGGATAGAAGGACCCGGCATTATGAACGGCATCATGGAGCAGTACCGGAAAAATCCGCCCAAGACCTTGGGCGGCATTGAGATTGAGAAGGTGTGCGATATTGGAAATTCCATCATCATCTATCCGCATAATCCCGGCAAGACCGATCCGATAGACCTTCCCAAGAGCGATGTGCTTCAGTTCTTTTTGAAAGACGGGACTGTGGTAAGCGCGAGACCAAGCGGCACCGAACCCAAGATCAAGTTTTACGCAAGTTGCTGCGCTGAAGTCGGTTCCGGCGGACTGGACGCCGCGAAATTCGAGGTCGCCGCAAAACTTGACGCCATCAAGAAGGACATACGCGCGGTTATCGGAGATTAAATGCCGGTTTTTGCAGAAATAGCTCCATTCTTCAATGAAGGTGGACGGTTCATCGCTTTTGACCTTGAAACAACCGGTTTGGACCCGAAAAGAGATTGCATTGTGGAGATTGGAGCCGTTAAATTCGGCAAAAGCGGCGTCATCAGCCGATTTTCCGTACTGGTAAATCCGGGTATACCCATGCCTTTCGGCGCAGGCGCGGTAAACAATATCACCGATGATATGTTGAAGGACAAGCCGTCTTTGGATGCGGTGTTTCCTGATTTTCTCCGATTTATAAAAGATGCGGTTATCGTTGCCCACAATGCGCCATTTGATTGCGGATTTATCAACGAAGCGCTTACCATTCGATACAAAAATGCAGCGGAAGCCGCAGAGGAGGGACTCGATCTGTTTTCAGACGAAGAATCCCAGCCCGTGCAAGAAGCCGCCGCTTTGTGGACGCCGCCATTTCCTATGCTTCCCAACCGGATTGTCGATACGATTGTGTTTGCAAAAGAAGCCTTGCCGGATATGCGCAAGTATAATTTGCAGGATTTAGCCGATTCTCTTTCTATAAACGTCAAAGACGCGCATCGTGCGGAAGACGATGCACGGGTGTGTATGGAGATTTTCTTGCGCTGTGTTCACGATGAAATGAAGAGAATACCGGAAGAAGCCGCACCGTAACTGACGGCGAATTTTGCAAAGATCGCATAACGTATGGATTTACCCGCGGTTGGGCATAGTATAGCCAGCTTTAATTTAAATAGATAGATAAAGCGGTATTTTTTCGCTGCTTCTTGTGTCCGATACTTTCTTGGGTGATTTACTCCACGAAAAAATATAATCTTCATGTAAACTTCCTCACAGTGCGCTATAGCCCGTTTACTGGAACTGAATCTCCCTCGATTGAAAGGACAGGAAGTTAAGCCTATGATCAAAGAAGGAAGTATCATGGAAGAAAGAAGAGTTTTTACGAAAGAGTTTAAGGAACGGGCCGTGGAACCAGCCCGGAACACAAACCGGAAGCGGCAGGAGATTGTCCAAGACCTTGGCATAATATGCAGGATGGAGTCTTGTTGATTGA